>CANGPA010000001.1 GCA_947455645.1 Hyphomicrobiales bacterium
AGACATCCACGAGCCTGACAGCATCGATTGGAGATAGGGGAAATCAATGCCGCGCGGATTGGCAAAACGAATGACCAACATGGATTCGGACGGTGTCGGAATCCAGCGCGCCACAAACGGGTTTGATGTATCCACCGTCGGCACACGTTGGAAATTGATATTGGTGTGCGAGAATTGCGGGCAGATATAGCGCGCATAATCAGGCATGCGGCGTAAAATTGTTTCTGTAATCGCTTCGGTTGAATAACCGCGGAGTGATTTGTCGCGATGGATTTTTTGAATCCATTCGAGATTGATCACCGGCACAACGCCGATTTTAAGATCGACATGCTTGGCAAGATCAACCTTCTCGGTGATCGCGCATCCATGCAAACCTTCATAAAAGAGAACATCGGAATCGGGCAGGTCACGCCAGGCGGTAAAGGTTCCGGGGGCTGTGCCGTAGAGCTCTGCTTCGCCATCGTCATGGATGTAATTGCGGGTTTTTCCGCTTCCGGTCTTGCCATAGGTTTCAAACACGCTTTGCAGCGTTTCAAGCTCGTTCGCTTCGGGATTAAAATGCGTGAAATGAAGATTGCCGTTCTTTTCTTCTTCGGCCACTTTTTGCTTCATTGCCGCGCGATCATAGCGATGAAACGCATCGCCTTCGATAAACGCGGCTTTCACGCCTTCACGCACGAAGATTTTCGAAAAAGTGTCTTTCACCGTAGTGGTGCCCGCTCCGGAGGAGCCGGTGATCGCGATGATCGGATGGCGCTGCGACATGGGTAAACTTCCTTCAGGACCTGAACAAACCGCGATTGCTGAAGAGCGGGTGACGACTGGCGATCCGTGATGGATCGGAATGATAACGCGCGATTTTTCTCACCTCGGCCGCAGAGCCGAAAATCAGGGGCGTGCGCTGGTGCAATGTGGTGGGAATAATATCGAGAATGCGCGTGTCACCATCAATCGCGCGGCCACCGGCTTGCTCCACAAGCATCGCCACCGGATTGGCTTCATAGACGAGACGCAAACGGCCTTGGCTATAGCCTTTGCGGCTGTCACGCGGATAGATAAACACGCCGCCGCGTACGAAAATGCGATAGGCTTCCGCAACCAAAGAGGCGATCCAGCGCATATTGAAATCTTTTTCACGCGGGCCCGTTTGTCCTGAAAGACAATCATCGACATAAGCGCGCATGGATTCATCCCAATGTCGATAATTCGACATGTTGACGGCGAATTCTTTGGCTTCATCACCGATGCGGGCGATTTCATAGGCCATCACAAATGCACTGCGGCGGTCTGAATATACAAACACCGCCGTGCCACGCCCCAAAGTCAAAACAAGCGCGAGTTGCGGGCCATAGATGAAAAAGCCCGCGGCAATTTGTTCTGATCCCGGCTGGCGAAATGTTTCAGTTGCATCGCCCTTGGTGGGCAAAACCGAAAAGATCGACCCGATGGAGATATTGGTGTCGATGTTTGAGGAGCCATCAAGCGGATCGACCGCGACCGAGATCGGGCTTGCCGGATCAATCGTCAACGGATGGGCTTGTTCTTCGGAAGCATAATGCCCCACACGCGCGGCATGGGCCGCATTGATGAATTCATTGTCGGCGTGAACGTCGAGCGCCTTTTGATCATCACCATCAGCATTATTGTTCGCCGTGCTGGCGGCAAAGGCCGCACCCAGCGCGCCTTCATTGATGGCGCGGCGCATTTCAGCGGCGGCCTCGGCAAAACGTTCAACGAGGAGGGATGCGCGGGAGAGTGCCGGGTCGGCAGAAGAGCCAATCTGCCCGAGATAGTCCTGAAGCGTCGAACCGCGCATGTGAGCCTCCCTGGTCCGTTCGCCGGGCAGTCATGTGCCGCCCCAGCGTCGGAGGCCTTCACTGTGTGCGAATAGATGAGTAAGTAAAATTTATAAACTTTACATAATAGATAAATTTTTTTAATTTAAGTCATGCCTCACGTCACATTGCGCCAGTTGCAATCGCTCCTCTCGATCAAGCGTACTGGAAAAATTTCCGTATCCGCTCAAGAGCTTGGCCTCACGGGGCCGGCGATTACCCTGCAATTGAAGCAGATGGAGGAGCAGCTCGGCATCCCTCTGTTTGACCGCAGCCGCGAGGGTATGCGGCCGACGGTCGCGGGGGAAGCGGCGCTGCGCGCAGCGCGCGACATCGAAATCAGGCTGCGTGGTCTGTTTGACGAGATCGATACAATTCGGGATGCCCAGTCCGGCCGTATTGCCATCGGTGCGGTATCGACCGCGAAATATTTTGCGCCTGCCTTGATGGCGGCCTTCCGCGCCAAACATCCGGGCGTCGAGATCACACTCACCATCGGCAATCGCTTTGCGATCATCGATGCGCTCAGGGAATATGAAATCGACATCGCTCTCATGGGCCGCCCCCCGCGCGACTTTGGCGTACGCGCGCAATTCTTTGGCGATCATCCGCTGGTCATCATCGCGGCCCCCGATCATCCTTTGGCCAAGCGTCATAGTCTTTCGAAAGAGGATCTTCTGGCCGAGCCTTTCATCGTGCGCGAAAGTGGATCAGGTACGCGCTCCTCGCTTGATATTTTTATGAGCGATGTTGCGGGTTGGACCGACCTTCGCCACACCGAAATGACGTCGAATGAAACCATCAAACAGGCGGTGATGGCGGGCATGGGCATTGCTTTTATTTCCGCGCATACGATTGCGATGGAACTCGAACTGAAGCGGCTCAAAATTCTCGATGTCGATGGTATGCCGATCCGCCGCCAATGGTATGCCGTCAGCCGGACCGATCGCGAACCCAATCCGATGATGCGGGCGTTTAATGATTTTCTAGTGAGTGATGGCGCGCGTCATCTGCCCTTTATTCCGACCATTTATCCCGAAGGCAGTGATCGCGCGGGCAACTAGGTGCAGCGCTTTTTTGCTTTCAGATCTTCGCGCGGGAATCGTGTTTCGCAAGCCGTGTGAGCAGATAATCGACTTCTGCCTTTGCGGCTGCGCTTAATGATGATCCGGGTTTGCGCTGCGCATCGGAGCCTAAAATACCGCGCCGCATCAGCGTATATTTACGCACGGCAAGGCCAACGCCTTGCTGTTGTTCATAGCGCATCAAAGGCAGATGGGCATCAAACAGATCATGGGCGTCATCACGCCGTCCGGCTTTTTGCCAAGCCACAACATCAACGAGAAGTTCAGGAAACGCATAGCCTGTCATCGCGCCATCAACACCGCGCTCCATTTCGAAATCGAGAAACAGGCCCCCATTCCCGGTGAGAATGGAAATGGGTCGCAATGACCCTTCACTTTGAAACTTTCGCAAGGTCGAAATTTTTTCTAAGCCCGGCCAGTCTTCATGTTTGAGCATCACACAAGACGGATTATCCATCACGATGCGTCGAATAACATGCGGCGTCATGATCACGGACAAAGTCAGCGGATAATCCTGAATGACAAACGGAATATCCGCGCCAATCGCTTCCACCGCTTGCGCATAATAGGTCACGATCTGATCATCGGTGCGCAAGGAAGAGGGGGGTGCAATCATCACACCCGCCGCGCCTTCATCCATCACAGCGCGCGCGAGCGCCCGCATCGCGGCAAAGCCCGGTGCGGAAACACCCACAATGAAAGGCAATTTCGGCGCGCGTTTGATGGTGCGTTTGGCAAAGGCCAGCGCTTCGTCTGAATCGAGTTTCGGCGCTTCGCCCATAATGCCGAGAATGGTCACACCGGTCGCCCCGCAACCGACATAGTGATCAATCATCCGGTCGGTGCTGGTCCAATCAAGCGCGCCATCCGGCAGGAACGGGGTTGGCGCAATCGGGAATACGCCGGCAGCATCTTTGGTCAGCATCACGAGTCTCTTGTCAAAAGGGAATGATCGCGACGCTAACCGCGTTGGCGCCATGCGACAAGGGCCGTAAGACGCTGATGATCGGAAGGTGGATTATGATCCGCGACGGGTCTTAAGCCTGAAAGAAACCGGCAATACGCACGGTCAGCGCACTCACCACGCCAGACAGAACCGCACCCCACGCCATATCGATGAGCGCAATTTTGGTGGTGAAGCCCTTCATCACCGCAAGATTGGTGAGATCGTAAGTGCCATAGGCGACAAGGCCAAACACCGCACCGGTTATCAGCGCTTTGAAAACCGATTCCGCTTCCATTGCGGGCGCGATCACAAGATAAACAAGCCCGGCGATGTAGAGCGCATAAAAGGCGAGTGCCGCAGCCATATTGGGCTGTTCAAGCAGCAGACCGCCGATTTCCTGAACATAAAAGCCGCGGCCGAGCCATAAAAGCCAAACCATATCGATGGCGAGCAGCAAAACGAAGGCGATCACCCAGAGCAGCAGATATCCGGTCATGGTGCGGCGTTCCTGTGTCATGACCGGTCTACGATGCTCAGAGGCTGCAGGATCACTTCACGCGAAATCACTTCACGCGAAATCACGAGTTGATTGAATGAACCGGGGTGATGTTACGCCACGGCGCGGGCCAGCGCGCATTGCGACCAGAGGGCCGACAACGCATTCACAAGATGGTCGATATCGGCATCTGTATGCAGCGGCGTTGGCGTGATGCGCAGCCGTTCGGTCCCGCGCGGCACGGTTGGGTAATTGATCGGCTGAATATAGACGCCGTAATGCTGCATCAGAATATCGCTGATCCATTTACACTTTTTGGCGTCGCCCACCATCACGGGCACAATATGGCTTTCATTGCGCATATAGGGCACGCCCGCCGCATCGAGTTTCTTCCGGAGCTTCGCCACACGGTCGCGCTGGCCAAGCCGTTCGGCATCGCTTGATTTCAAATGGCGGATGGATGCGGCTGCGGCCGAAGCGCATGCGGGAGGCAGGGACGTCGTGAAAATAAAGCCCGAAGCAAAGCTTCTGACAAAATCAACGAGCGGGGCTGAGCCGGTAATATAACCGCCGACCACGCCAAAGGCTTTACCGAGCGTGCCTTCGATCACCGTGACGCGGTCCATCAAGCCTTCGCGCTCGGCAATGCCGCCGCCGCGCGGGCCATACATGCCCACCGCATGAACTTCATCGAGATAGGTCATGGCATTGTATTTGTCGGCCACATCGCAAATCTCTTTGATGGGCCCAATATCGCCATCCATCGAATAAACGCTTTCAAACGCAATCAGCTTGGGGCGTTGCGGATCGAGCGTCTTCAGAATGCGTTCGAGATCGGCGACATCATTATGTTTGAAGACATGGCGCTCGGCGCGCGAGTGACGAATGCCCTCAATCATCGAGGCGTGATTGCCGGCATCCGACAACACGATGCAGTCGGGGATCATGCTTGCGAGTGTGCTGAGCGCCGCCCAATTGGACACATAACCCGAGGTGAACAAAAGCGCGGCATCTTTTCCGTGGAGATCGGCGAGTTCGCGCTCAAGCTCGACGTGAAAACGATTGGTGCCCGAAATATTTCGTGTGCCGCCGGCACCCGCACCGCATAAATCAATCGCGCTGTGCATTGCCTCAACCACGGACGGGTGTTGGCCCATGCCGAGATAATCATTGGAACACCACACTGTGATCGGCTTTTCGCCTTCCCCGTCATGATGCGCCGCACGCGGATAAGATCCCGCTTTACGTTCCAGATTGGCAAAGACGCGATAGCGGCCTTCCGATTTCAGCTCATCAAGTTTTGACTGGAAAAATGAATCGTAATCCATCATCGCGTTCCGCTTGTTAGACCCTGGCAGCAGGGCGCTTCGTGTTGTGTGGTTAACTGTGTCGGTACTGCGGCAAATTCATGCGGCCCTTCGCCGCGCCGTCTTTGCGGCAGATCAAGAGTGGAACGTGAAAGGCTCCAGCTCCAGAGTTTTTCGACCGGAATAGGCAGCACCAGAAACCAGTGCTCGACCAAGGCAAGCCCCATAATGGCCGCAAGCAGCGTGTAACCGGTGGCGGCAAAACCGGCATCTGATTCCACTGCGCGATTGACGAGGCAGATCGTTCCAATCGTGGCAATCGTCACCGAGACCGGAAACAGCATGTTCATCGGCCGCACCCGCAGGAAGCCTTTCAAGACCTCCATATGGGCGGGCACGAATTCCGCACTCACATTGCGCACGCCCAAAAACACATTGAGCCGCGCTGAGAGATGCATGCCCCAGAGTAAGATATAGGTGTAAAAGCCAATCCGGTTGCTGCCGTCTTTGACAAGCGCCCAAATCCCAAGAGCAACAACCACAATCGCAATTTCATGCCAGAGATTGGCGGCAATCGCATGGCCGAAATGTTTGAGACCCGCGCATCCGTCCGGACAGCGGATTTTGCGGGGGCCTGTGACATAGCCTGTATAGAGGCTGATTTCCTGCCAGCCCCACGCGATCAGGCCGGATGCAAAAGCGAGATAGGCACTTGTTTCGTCGGTGCGTTGCGCGGTGATGCTCAATCCCGCGCCCGCCAAAACAAGCAGAAGCGTTGCACCCGCCATCGACCATTTGAACGTGTGCACGGGCCGGCTGTCTAAATAGAAGATCACCCCGGTGGTGAACCACCAGAGAAACAGCGCGAAGACAGCGGGTCCGAGATAGGCCATGGTGATCGTGTGTTTTGTCGCGTCTTACCAGCTTGGAACAAGCCGAACATTCGGCTTCAATTCATTCTTCTTCGTCGGGATCAGGAAGAGGCGCAGCACAGTGATCCCCGCTTTGATCGGCGTGGTCACTTTGCTCACCCAGGCTGAAAGACCACCGCGTGCTTTGGCTTCGCTGGCGGCATCGGTGATCTGAACCAGTTGCCGCAACAGCGGGAAGAAAGACGGATGATCAATATCGATTTCAAGCGGGAAGGTCTGGCGTGAAATCGCAGTCGTGATCTCGAACACACGATGACCATACCAATCCGTATCCACGCCAAGCGCCTTGTGGAAATGCGGACGCTGATGATCGCGCACATACATGGTTGCAAAGACCGCGATCAGGAAGAACTTCACCCAATATTTGTTCAGCCCCGACAGAAGATGCGGGTTGGCGCGCATCAGCAGCGCGAAGGCTTCGCCATGACGGAACTCGTCATTGCACCATTCTTCAAACCATTTGAAAATCGGATGGAAGCGCTTGTCCGGATTGGCCTGTAAATGCCGGAAAATCGTGATGTAGCGCGCATAACCGATCTTCTCTGAAAGATAGGTCGCGTAGAAGATGAATTTCGGCCGGAAATAAGTGTATTTCTTGGTCTTGGTCAGAAAGCCAAGATCCACGCCGATATTGAAGTCCTTGAGTGTATCATTGATGAAGCCGGCGTGACGCGATTCATCCCGCGCCATCAAGCGGAACAATTCGCACATATCGGGATTGGTGCCGCGCTTGCGCATTTCGGAATAGAGCACGCAGCCTGAAAACTCGGCTGTCAGAGACGAGACAAGAAAATCAACGAATTCCTTGCGCAACCCTTCCGGCAAATCTTCGAGTTCAACCTTGTCCCATTCCGCATTGCGTTTAAAATGGAGCTTATTGGGGTCAGATTGCATTTCGGCAATTAGCTTGTCCCATTCTTCCCGCACGGAACTCACGTCAATCGCGTCAAGCGCTTTGTAATCCGTGGTATAGAAACGCGGCGAGAGGACGGTTGACTCCTGCGCCTTGCGCAACGTGTCCTTTGAGGAAATGCCAAGCCGTTCGATGGTCATATTTCTTCTCCCGAGAAGCTGAATTCGAGAAGTTCCATAAATTCAAGATCACCTGTCATGCGGATCCAGGCCTGTTCGAGCCAGGTTGCGCGTCTGATCGTGGCTTTGCGGCGTTCTTCACGTGTTTCGCCATAGGGCACGCGGATTTCCTTGCCATGCACAAGCACTTCATCGCCCGGGCCGACGGCAACATCGCCATCAAGCTCGACATGGGCGGCGAGGCTTTCGAATGTATTGACCACGCGAACGGTGCACATCACGTCCTCGCGCGTCTCCTTGAAGAATGGAGCGAGCATCATGTTCCTCCCTGGCCGTTTCTTAGAAATGCGCGGAACACGTCCGCGTTGGTTTTTCCATAGGCATCGAGTTCGAGTGTAACCCCATCACTCTCGTCAGCAAGAACAATCGCACCGTTTTCCAGCTTTGAAAGCGTCATAGGCAGGCGCTGATCAATATCCTCGCGCATCCGGGTGCGCATCAGGCCGCGCAAAGTGCCGCGTAAAAATCCGTTGGTTCCGGGTGCCGCGACGGCAATCAGCGCCTGATCCTTGGCATCGCGGATAATCACACTGCCGTCCGCAGCGTCTTCAAATGTCAAAAGCCGTGTTTCGATGGCGGCGACCGCCGCCACCGGTGAGGGCGCAGGGAGTGATGTGAGGCGCTGAACCGCAACCGATGCGATTGTGATCACCACAAGCGCGGCCACACCGAAAAGCGGCATTTTCGGGAAGCGGATATCGGTTACGGTTCTGTCCATCATAAGTTAGGCCGTCACAATATGGGGCGCAAAGCGCACAGCGCTTTTTGCGGATTTGATCGGTGTCGTTGGAGCTCCCTGAAGAGCAGAGGCCAGGCAAGCGCCGACCTTGTCAGCCTCAGGAATACCGCGAAGCATGGGTTCTGGATGGCGGAAGCGGAAGGGACGCGCATGCGGCCACAACACAGCCCAAGCGATCCGGTCCTCGCCTCCCAACATCAGCGGAAGATCGCCGGTTCCATCCTGATAGAGCCGGAGATCAACACTCTCGATTTTCGAATAAGGCAGATTGAGTGTGAGGGGCAGCGCCATGCCGATGCGCATCACCACACGCTTATTCGTAATCGTGTAGATGGTCGTGCGGGCCGAGAGCCAAGCGAGCCCTGTGAGGATCGCAATCGAAAGCAAAGCGAGCACCGAATACCAAATGAAGGGCTTCAGCGCGTCCCCCGCCATCGCGCCATCGGCAAACCGAAAGACGCTTTGCGCCGCCGCGAGCACCGCGAAGTAAATCGCGACTTTGCGAATATGGAACGCACGCAGCGCCAGCGATTGCCAGCGGGGCGAGCCCTGCCAGAGCATCGTTTCGCCTTGCGGCAGATGCTCCGGCAGGCCCTTTACGGGATCGAAAGCGAAGTCGTCGTGATGGCTCACAGGATCGGCTCCGAACGGTCGGGCGTCGCATAGAGGCGGCCGCCGGCGTAATAGGCGCAGATCTTATCTTCCTCGAGACGCGTCACGACATCCGCAGCCTTATGGGCAGGAACATTCGCGAATTGCGAACCGAGAATGGATTGTACCTTCACCGTGCCGCTTGATCCGGAGATATTGATCATGGCGGTTGGCAACAGCACATTGCGTTTGCCCGAAGCGCTTGAAACTTCCACTTCGAGATAGCGGATCATGTGCTCGGCCCGATCAAGCCAGATATCACGCACAATACCGCCCGTAACGCCATCAGCGCCCACAACAGGCATGCCGCGCGGATCGGGATCATTGTGATCGATGTGGAACCCGTCATTGGCCACTTGACGCAGCGGGACGATCTTCGCCGCACCCGATGTCGTGGTGTCCGGAATATCGAGACGCTCCGCATAAGAAGCAGGACCAACAGCATCAAGCATCGGATTGCCCGTCGGCACCATCGGTGCGCCGGGCCATGCCTCAGCCGGTGTTGCTTTTACGGGGCGATCATCGCCTGAACGCGCATCGGGCTTTTGAAGGGTCGACCCATCAGCAAGATGGAAGGTTTTAGGTTCCGGAATCGGGGGAAAGCCTTGAACGGTGATATAGTCCGAACGATCTGAGACAAGCGGATATCCTTCACGCTTGTTCTCTTGATGCAGGTAATAAATCACAGCGGCGAGCAGGCCCCAGAACAGATAGAGCGTAATCTGGGCAACGTCGAAATAACTGGTAATAGCTGCGTGCATGTCAGGCCTCCTTGTAGCCTTCGCTTCGATTCTCATCCCAAACGGATGAGCCGGGATTATGCCGCTCAAGGCGGCGACCACCCATGCCAAACAGAGGCAGGGCGGCTATCAGCGTTGCAAGAAGCAACGCAATCTCGAGAATGAACACCGCGACATAACCGGTCGCGACATTGGCCAGAGCAGCGCCAAAATGACCCGTATGGGCGAGGCTTGCGATGATGTCGCGTGCGGCGCCCGAAAAGGCGATCGACAATCCGGCAACGGTCGCTTGCACCGCGCCCCAACTGCCCAAGAGTATGCCGCTCATTTTCGCCGTGCCGCAGCCCATCATCGCGGTCAGCGTGCCGACCGAAAACAGGCCTGCGCCAATCCCCACCGTTAATGACGCAACGCGGAAGAGACCGAGCGATCCGATCAGCGGCGCAGCGATCACGCCGACAAAGGCGATCATGCCAATAACTAAACCGAGGCCGATCACGCGCATCGCCTCAACGGCGCGATTGAGCAAACGCTCGGCGATAAAGAAGCCGACGAGCATGCCGCCGGCAAGGGCCGCCATCAGCAGCGTCGTATCGCCAACCGGCAAACCGAAAACCTGTCCGCCGAAAGGCTCCAACAAAATGTCCTGCATGTTGAAGGCGGCTGTCCCCAGACCCACAACCGTCAACAAACGTTTGAAGCCGGGGATCGATGACAGCGTCTTCCATGTTTCGGAAAAGCTTGGTGTCGCGGGTTCATCAAGCGTGCCACCGGGCCGACGCGGCTCTTGCTTCCACAAAGCGATGCCGTTCAGCACCATGGTGACAAGGGCGACGCCCTGAATGATCTTGATCAGACGAATTTCATCAAAGGTCTGGAGCAGTTGCGAAAATACAATCGCACTCACCACCATGCCGAGGAGCAGCGTTGTAAAGAGCAGCGCGACCACGCGCGGGCGCACATGTTCGGGTGCCAGATCATTGGCGAGCGCAAGGCCCGCCGTTTGTGTCGTGTTAAGTCCGGCACCAATCATGAGAAAGGCAACGGCCGCGCCGGCTTGACCATAAATCGCCGGGCCATTGGTATCACCCGAGAGCAAGATGAGCGCGAAGGGCAGAATGGAAAATCCGCCAAACTGCAGCAGCGTGCCAAACCAGATATAGGGCACGCGCTTCCAGCCCAGCGCCGACCGGTGCGTGTCGGATTTGAACCCGATCAACGCGCGGAACGGCGCAAACACGACGGGCAAAGACACCATGAAGCCGACAAGCGATGCGGGCACGCCCAATTCGACAATCATCACGCGGTTGAGCGTGCCGGTGAGCAACACCGTCGCCACACCCACAGAGACTTGGAACAAGGCCAAACGCAACAGGCGCGGCAAAGGCAATTCAGCCGTTGCAGCATCGGCAAAAGGCAGGAACCCGGTTCCCACCTGCTGCCAGCCTCTTGCGAGTGCGTTGTTCAGTCTTCTCATACGCGGACGAGCTCCTGCGCATGGGAAATATAAAAGCGGCTATTGATGCGGTGATCACGACCAAGTGTCCAGCCTTCAAAGCGAGGGTCCTGTTGGATGGCCTGATGCAGTTTTTCAGCGCGATGCGGCACGATGGCCGGTGAACGATCACTGCGCGGGAACAGTTTGCCTGCAAGATGCATCGCGCCCAAAAGCGGCGTGTAAGGTGCAAAGGTGATATGGACACCGCGACGGCTCATCGCTGCAAGCCGCGCAAGCATCGTCATCATATCCGGCATTTCATAATGGATGAGCGAATCCATACCGACGACATGATCAAAAAGACCAAGCCGCGGATCGAGCATATCACCGGAGAGATAGGTGATCGTGCCTTTAAGATTTTTCGGGCTGCGTTCGCGCGCGAGATCCACCAAAGTGGGCGACAGATCAATCGCCACAACATCGGCGCCACGTGAAGCGGCTTCGATTGCGAGTGCTCCGGTACCACAACCGGCATCCAATACGCGAAGACCCGTCAGATCTTGCGGCAATTGCGCGAGCAATGTGGCCCGCATGCGATCGCGTCCTGCACGCACGGTGGCGCGAATGCCCGAGACCGGCGCGGCTGTCGTCAGACGCGACCATGCCGCCGCGGCGGTGCGATCGAAATAGGTTTCGATTTCACCGCGGCGTCGTGTGTATGTCGTATCGGAGCCTTGCATGGTCACGTTCTGCCTCTGTTGTCTCAGTCAAAACCAAGAAAATCGAAAATCTCGCGATCTTTCATCGAGCGCGCATCACAAGGTGTGGCGCCCGCCCAAAGGGAAGCGGCCAAACGCATATATTCATTCTGAACCGCATCGACTTCCGGCGTTGATTCCATTTCGAACAAAACCGATTTTTTGAGGCGGCTCACGCGAATGGCGTCAACATCGGGGAGATGGGCTAGACGCTTCAAGCCGGTTGCTTCGGTAAAGCGATCAATCTGGTCGGTGTCTTTCGAGCGGTTGGCAATCACGCCACCCACGCGCACGCCATAATTTTTGGCCTTCGCATTAATCGCCGCGACAATGCGGTTCATCGCGAAAATCGAGTCGAAATCATTCGCCGCGACAATCAAAGCCAGATCGGCATGTTGGAGCGGCGAGGCGAAACCGCCACAGACAACGTCGCCCAACACGTCAAAGATCACGACATCGGTATCTTCGAGGAGGTGATGTTCTTTGAGCAGCTTGACCGTTTGTCCGACCACATAGCCGCCGCAGCCCGTGCCGGCAGGTGGGCCGCCCGCTTCCACGCACATCACGCCATTATAGCCTTCATAGACGAAATCTTCCGGGCGCAATTCTTCCGAGTGGAAGTCAACGCTTTCCAACACATCGATCACGGTCGGCACAAGGCGCTTTGTGAGTGTGAAGGTTGAGTCATGCTTCGGATCGCAACCGATTTGCAAAACGCGTTTTCCGAGTTTCGAAAAGGCCGCTGACAAATTCGAAGAGGTTGTCGATTTGCCGATGCCGCCTTTGCCATAGACAGAAAAGACTTTCGCGGTGCCAATGCTGGCGGTCGGGTCAAGATGGACTTGAACGCTACCATCGCCATCGCCGCGTGCAGGGGGTCTTTTGGGCATACGGTCGAGAAGAATCGTGCTCATGCTGCAGCCTCCACGGAGATACCCTCGAGTCTATCCTCGAGATCCTCACTTGCGCGTTCGAGCGCGGCGAGGGTTTCGGCATCTGGGTTCCAAAATTCGCGTCTTTGTGCTTCGAGCAGACGGTTCGCGAGTTTCACCGCCGCTTTAGGATTGAGCGCGGCCAAGCGATCACGCATCGCTTCATCGAGCACAAAAGTTTCAGTAGCTTTTTGATAGACCCAAGGCTGGACCTGGCCCGTTGTTGCCGACCAGCCGAGCGTATTGGTGAGATGATGCTCGATGGAGCGCACGCCTTCATGGCCGTGCTTCAACATGCCTTCATACCATTTCGGGTTCAAAAGCCGGGTGCGACTTTCAAGCGCCACTTGTTCGGTTAGCGTGCGCACCACACCGGTGCCGCGCGTCTGATCGCCAATATAAACCGGAATGGCCGCACCGCGTTGTTGTTCTGCCGCGCGCGAAACGCCGCCAAGCGAGTCGAAATAATGGTCAATCGATGTCACGCCGAGTTCGACGGATTCAAGATTCTGATAAGCGAGGTCAACGCCTTTCAAGACGGCCTTCATCATCGCCGTTTGTGAGGAGGAGCGTCCATCGCGCCCATGGGCAAAACTCTTGCGCGCACTGAACACGGCGCCGAGTTCATCTTCATCTTCCCAACGGCCATTCTCGACCATCATATTCACATTCGAGCCATAAGCGCCGTCCGCATTCGAGAACACGCGCAAGGCCGCGGTTTCAAGATCGCAATTCTGCTCTTGCATCACGGCGAGCGTGTGCTTGCGTATAAAATTCAAATGCGCAGGTTCATCCGCGCTTGCGGCAAGATAGGCAGCCTCCGCAAGCATTTTGGTTTGCAAAGGCAGAAGGTCGCGGAAAATACCGGAGAGCGTCAGCATCACATCGATACGCGGACGACCTAATGTTTCAAGCGGCAGCAAGAGTGCGCCACACAGACGACCATAAGAATCCCATTTCGGTGCGGCGCCCATCAGCGCGAGCGCTTGGGCAATCGGGCCACCTTCGCTTTTGAGATTGTCGGTACCCCACAGCACGAGTGCGACGGTTTCCGGCATGGATTGTCCGGCATCAAGATGCGTCTTGATCAAAAGCTCAGCCTGTTTCGCACCATCTTTCAGCGCAAAGGCAGAGGGCAGACGGAACGGATCAAAACCATGAATGTTACGGCCGGTCGGCATGATTTCGGGCGCGCGGATCAAATCGCCACCGGCCACGGGGGGGATGAAGCGTCCATCAAGCGCGCGGATCAAACCGGCCAATTCGAAATCTTGCGCCAGCATCGCTTCGGCCGCCTTCAAGCGTGCATCATCAATGCCCGCTTCTTTCAGGCTTTCGAGCGTGGCGTGGCGTTCTTCCGCGCTCATCGGCTCGCCTACGATATGAAGCCCATGCGGAATCAGCGTGTATTCAAGTTCTAGGATCTGGGTTTGAAGCGCCGTGATGCGCTTGCCATGATCATCCCAAAGCGGTTCGGATTCGGAGAGATCAAGACCAGCGGCTTGCGCCTGAATGAGTTCGCCAAGCGCAAACGCATCGGCCGAGCCCGGCTCAAGTCCGCGATAGCGCGTGAGTGAATCTTTCAAATCGGCAAGGCCGCGATAAAGTCCGGCTTGCGCGAGGGGCGGCGAGAGATAGCTGATCAGCGTTGCGGCCGAGCGGCGTTTCGCAATCGTACCTTCGGAAGGATTATTCGCCGCATAGAGATAGAAATTCGGTAGATCCTTGATGAGGCGATCCGGCCAGCATTGCGCCGACAGTCCCGCTTGTTTGCCAGGCATGAATTCCAGCGCGCCATGCGTGCCGAAATGCAACACCGCATGGGCGGCGAAATCTTCGCGCAGATAGCGATAAAATGCCGAGAAGGCATGGGTGGGCGAGAAGCCGCGTTCAAACAGCAAACGCATCGGGTCGCCTTCATAACCGAAAGCGGGCTGCACACCGACAAGCACATTGCCGAAGCGCTCACCGAGCACATGGATGGTTGAGCCATCGCTTTGTTGCTTGCCCGGCGCCGGACCCCATTGTGATTCAATCTCTTTGAGATAGGTCTCGCGACGCACATGCGTATCAACCGGTACACGATGCAGCACATTGGCATCCGCACCATAGCGCTCGGCATTGCCTTTGAGCACGGCGGTCCGCAATGCATCGACGCTTTCAGGAACGTCAACCGTATAGCCTTCGGCCTTCATCGCTTTGAGTGTGTTGAACAGCGATTCGAACACGGAAAGGAAAGCGGCGGTACCGGTTGCCCCCGCATTTGGCGGGAAATTGAAAATCACAATGGCGACGCGGCGTTCCGCGCGCGCTGCTTTGCGCAAGGCCACAAGTTTTTCAATGCGCGCGGCAAGCATTTCAGCGCGCTCCGCGCAAACCTGCATGTCACGCTGATGCGTGCTGGCGGGGAATTCGCAATTGCGTGCGCAGCCCTTGCATGTGCCGCCTGATTCCGTGCGACCCCCAAACACGATGGGGCCGGTGGCACCATCAAGCTCGGGAATGGCCACCATGATGGTGGATTCGATCGGCATCAAACCGCGTTCGGATTGTCCCCATTGTTCAAGCGACTGGAACTCGACCGGCTGCGCAGTGATATAGGGAATATCAAGATCGGCGAGCACCGTCTCGGCCGCTTTTGAATCATTATAGGCGGGGCCACCTACGAGCGAGAACCCGGTGAGCGACACGAGTGCATCAATCTTCGTAGTGCCCTTCGCATGGAAAAATTCGTCAATCGCAGGGCGTTGATCAAGGCCCGTCGCAAAAGCGGGAACCACTTTTAATCCCCGCGCTTCAAAGGCGGCAATCACGCCATCATAATGGCCCGTATCACCCGAGAGCAGATAAGAGCGCAGCAGAAGAAGACCCACAGTGCCTTTGGGATTATCCGGACCTTTTGGCAAGGCTGCGGCATCGGTCACCATGCGGCCTTTGGCGCGCGGATGATAGAGTCCGATTTCGGGATAAGATTGCGGCTCTTCATAAGAGAGGTCAGAGAGTCCGGCCGCTTTCGGTTCGCCATAGCGCTGCGCCACAAAGCGGACGAGATGGGAGAGATTGTCTTCTGATCCCGCAAGCCAATATTGCATCGTCAAGAAATAAGCGCGCACGTCTTGCGAGGTGCCGGGGATAAAGCGCAGGATTTTTGGCAAGCGCTTGAGCATCTGCATCTGTCGTGCGCCGGCGGAAACCTTGTCGCCTGCATCTTTTGCTTTACCGCCGCGCAATTTCTTGAGGAGATTGATCACAGGCCCAGACGGCGCATCCATGCGGAAGCGGCCCATTTTTGTGAGCTTGATCACTTCGCCTGCGGACATGAACACAATCATCGCCTTGCACGCTTCGCGACGCGCTTCGAGCGCGGGCATCACGGCCCGAATATGATCTTCCATGAACAGCATATTGGCGATGATGATGTCGCCTTGTTCAATATCGGCGATGCATTGCGCGAGTTGCGCCGGATCAGCCCAATTCGATGCCGCATGCACGGCAACCTTCAGTCCGGGCGCTTCGCGCGCCAGCGTCTGTGCGACGCGCGCCACCGCACCGGACGCGTGATTGTCCAGTGTAACGATGACGACCCGGAGACCGGGCCTATCGGCTGAAATGGGCCTTGGCATCGTATAAGGTCTCGATGGTGATCACATGGACGCCGTGTTCAGCGGCAAAACGTTCGGTGTTGCGGCGCGCTTTTCCGCGCACAAAGAAGGGAATTTTGTTGAGTTCTTTTTCAGCGTCCGCAGCCCATCCGGTTACGACCGGTGCTTTTTCAATCACAATCGGTGTTGCGATCGCGGGCTCGACGCTGCGTGGTTCTTCCGTGTGGGTGTCTGATGCGCGCGGGGCATGACCAAGATGCGAGGGCGCGGCACCATCATGGAATTCTTTGTCATCGCGGAACATCGCGAGCAAATGTTCCTCTAAGCCCATCATCAACGGATGAACCCACGTGTCGAAGATCACATTCGCGCCTTCAAATCCCATTTGCGGTGAATAGCGCGCGGGAAAATCCTGCACATGAACGGGCGCCGAAATCACCGCGCAGGGCAGGCCCATGCGCTTGGCAATGTGTCGCTCCATTTGCGTGCCGAGAATCAATTCTGGCTGCGCCTCGTGAATGGCCGCTTCAACATCGAGATAATCATCGGTAATGAGCGCTTCCAAACCCAGCGCGGCAGCGGCTTCGCGCACGGGCCGTGCAAATTCGCGGCTGAATGTGCCAAGGCCCACAACATCAAAACCGAGTTCTTGTTTGGCAAGGCGCGCGGCGGCGAGCGCATGGGTCGCATCGCCAAAAATAAACACGCGCTTGCCGGTCAGATAGGTTGAGTCAACCGAAGCCGAATACCACGGCAACCGGCTTGACCGGTCATTCAACACCGCGCTCGCATCAACGCCGGCAAATTCGGCAACTTGCGCGATGAAATCGCGCGTTGCGCCAACGCCAATCGGAATGACGGTCGTCATGGGCTGGTGGCACGCTTTGGTAAGCCAACGCGCGGCTGATTCACCCGTTTCAGGATAAAGCACCACGTTGAACGCCGCCTCACCCAAGCGCACCAGATCAGACGGGCGCGCATCAAGGGGCGCCACCACATTCACGGTGATGCCAAGTGATGTGAGCAGTTTTTTGATTTCAATCACATCATCGCGATGACGAAATCCGAGCGCGGTCGGCCCCAAAATATTGCAGGATTTTGGGTTGCGTGATGCGGGATCAATATCCGTGCGGCACAGATCGCGCACAAGACGATAGAAGGTTTCGGACGCGCCCCAGTTTTCTTTCTTCTGATAGCTTGGCAATTCCAACGGGATCACCGGAATGGGCAAAGCGAGCGCTTTTGCCAAGCCGCCCGGATCATCCTGAATAAGTTCCGCCGTGCACGACGCGCCGACAATCATCGCTTCCGGGAGAAAGCGCTCATAGGCTTCCGCGCAAGCATTTTTGAAAATCTCGGCCGTATCGGATCCGAGATCACGCGCTTGAAATGTTGTGTAAGTCACAGGCGGGCGCGCATCGCGCCGTTCAATCATCGTGAAAAGCAGATCGGCATAGGTGTCGCCTTGCGGGGCGTGCAAAACATAATGTAGACCTTTCATCGCGGTGGCGATGCGCATCGCGCCGACATGGGGCGGGCCTTCATACGTCCAAACGGTTAATTGCATAAAAGCCCCCCGAGGCGCGTGCGACGGTCGAGAGGTCTTGAGAAGAGGCGTGCGAGATCGCCTGCCTGATCATAGCCTTGGATCGGGGTGAACACGAGTTCGATCGACCATTTGGTCGTAAAACCTTCCGCTTCCAGCGGATTGGCAAGTCCCAATCCACACACGACAAGATCAGGATCTTCCGCGCGACAGCGATCCAATTGCCGGTCGACATCCTGCCCTTCAGACAAGAAGGTACCCGATGGCAAGCGTGCTAATTCTTCAGAAAGATGCGCGCGATGAAGATAAGGCGTTCCCACTTCCACAAGACGCATGCCCAGTTCTTCATGCACAAAGCGCGCAAGCGGAATTTCAAGCTGTGAGTCGGGGAAGAAGAAAATGCGTTTGCCCTGCATCGCATCACGATGCGCGGCCAGCGCAATCAACGCCCGACGATGTCCGGCCTCCGTTGCGGCTGTAAACTCAGCGTCATCCACACCAAAAGCATCGGCGGCCGCTTTCAGCCAGGCTGTTGTGCCTTCCGCGCCGAGCGGGAAGGGCGCAATGATTCGCTTGGCACCCCGATCTTCAAGAACGCGTGCGGTATCTCCTAAGAAGGGTTGCGCCAAAATATAGCGCGTGCGCGGACCGATTGTCGGCATATCGGCGGCGCGTTTGGCGGGCAGAAACGCGACATTTTTCAAACCCATCGTCGCAAACATCCGACGGAACTGGTCTTCCACCACATCGGCGAGCGCACCGACCACCAGCAACGTGTCTGTGGTTGCAGTGTGATCAACCGGCGCGTCAGCGGCGAGCGCCGCAAGACAGGCGTCTTCACCTTGTGTGAATGTGGTCTCAATGCCGGAGCCGGAATAATTCAGCACGCGCACTTTCGGCGTATGAATTTTTGAAAGCCGTTGTGCCGCGCGTTTCAGATCAATCTTGATCACTTCGGAAGGGCATGAGCCGACGAGAAACAGAAGTTCGATATCAGGACGGCGTTGCAATAATTTATTCACAACGCCATCAAGTTCGTCATCAATATCGGCAAGGCCCGCGAGATCGCGTTCATCAATGATGGCAGTGCCAAAACGCGGCTCGGCAAAAATCATAACACCGGCGGCCGATTGCATGAGATGCGCACAGGTGCGCGAACCGACAATCAGAAAGAACGCGTTTTCAATTTTGCGATGAAGCCAGACAATGCCGGTCAATCCACAAAACACTTCATGCTGTCCGCGTTGCTTTAACGTGGTCTGATCGGTGCATCCCCGACCGGGTCCGGAATTGGGTGCGCGGAAAGGAAGATTCATAACGTCGCTCCCACAGTTTGCGGGCGCGGCGCAGACAGGCGCGCAACACGGAGTTTCCAGAGGAATTGCGCGGCATTCACAACATAAGTGGCGTAGGCCAACAATGTGATGATGAACAAAGTGCGGTCATCCATCAGACCGAATACGAGTCCCGTGACATAAATCGTATGCAACGCGATCACGCCGAAGCTGACGACATCTTCCCAAAAGAAGGCCGGTGCAAAGAGATATTGTCCAAAGACATCTTTTTCCCACAACGCGCCCGTGATCATGATCGTGTAGAGCGCCAGTGTTTTGGCAAGAATGGAGAGGTGCGCGGCAAAGGCGCCTTCGCCCGAGAGCAGCGTGCGCAGCACAAGCCCGAGGCTCACAAGGAAAATCAGAAATTGAACAGGCGCCAGCACGCCCTGAACCAATGTCCAAGGTGACGCATCGCGCCGTTGCCGCTCGGCTTCTGTGTAAAGCGCGGGGCGAGACGCGGGCTGATGGCCTTGAGCGGTCATCCTGATCCTCCCGGAAGATCCGGCTACCCCCTGCGGAAAAGCAGTTCGGGCCGAATTTCCTCTGGCCCAAAGCTACCTCTGCCGAGCAATAAGTGTCAAGCAATGTTGACGTCCAATAAAAATGACATCTATGATGAAGTGAAGGACGCCGAAGAATCTCCTGTTCGTGGGAGGATGAGCGCGTTAGAATGTCGCATGCCCGTTTCGGGAGAGTCGCCACAAGGGCGGCCCGGACCCATCGGTGGGCGTGTGAAGGAGCGATACCCGTCTGACGGGGTTACGTCAGAGCATGTGCCCGATCCGGGCAGTTGGGAGGGGTGCTGTGTCGGTTTCCGATCACACGGCGGAAAGGCGAGGTCTTCCATCGGGCCGTCAGGGCGCCGATGGTCGTTCGACGGACCGTCAGAACAAGGGCCAATCGGCCCGGTCATCCCATTCTTCCCCGGTTCCGCCACGCCAGCGGCCGCTTGATGGAGCGGCTCCCGAGCTTGAGGGCCCTTTGGTCGAGGCGGTGGAAAACGTCGTTATTCCCCGGCTTCAGCTCTATCTTGGCGCCGAGGGTGCCGCCGCAATTGAGCGCCTTCTTGAGGGCCAAACCCCTGATTCTGCTTTCATTTCTTCCTTTGGCCAGCTGATTATCAGCGCCGACAGCCGGGATGCGTTCCGCTTTGTTGAGATGCTGGTCGAACGGGGCGTTACCACCGAGGCGATCCTGCTCAATCTCATGGCACCCGTTGCCCGCACCATGGGGGAGATGTGGGAGGTCGATCTGTGTAATTTCGTTGATGTCACCGTCGGCCTGACCCGCATCCAGCAGATGATGCGGCAGGTGCGGCGCCCATCTCCCGCCGAAATCCTGGGTTCCGGATATAAGGGCACAATTCTTCTCGTTCCGGCGCCGGGCGAGCAACACACATTCGGCCTTAAAATCGTTGAGGAATTTCTCTTGAAGGACGGCTGGGATGTCGATTGCCAGCTGCGCGCGGGGGTGGATGACATCACCGCTGCCGTTACCGAGAATTCTTATGATATTATTGGGTTTTCGGTGGGCGGTGTCCGCTTGATTGAGCCCTTGCGCTCAATTATCAGCCTCGTCCGTCATCACTCTCTGAATCGGTCCATCAAGGTCATGATCGGCGGCGTCATCTTGGGCGGCCATTCAGATCTCACATCCTCTGTCGGCGCCGATGTTTGTATTACGGATGTTCATGAGGCCGTTTCTCAGGCCAATTCATGGATTGAGTCCACCAAATCCGCCCCATCCGACCAACCCGCCCTGTAGTCTCGAGTATTTTTTCGTGAACGAGAATTCCGCCATCAAGAAGGGGACATCGCCGCTGTCTGAGCGCGGCTTTGGTGCGCTTGGCGCCAATCTTGAGTCGGTTGAACCGGCTTTGGCCGCCTCGATCCTCTCCTCCGCGGGTGACATTGTGTTCATCCTGAATGCCGATGGCGTCATTATCGACGGGGTTTTTGCCGCCGCTGATCTACCGGGTGATGTTTTTGTGGATTGGCCGGGCAAGAGTTTTGCCGAAACGGTGACGGTCGAAAGTCGTCCCAAGGTCAAAGACATGCTTCACGACGTGGCGAATGATCAGCCGCCACGCTGGCGTCACGTCAATCATCTCATCAAAGCGGGCGAGGATTTGCCGGTCCGCTATATGTTGGTGAAAGCCGGTAAAGAGGGGCATGCCGTCGCGGTGGGTCGTGACATGCGCCCGATTGCGGCCATGCAGCAGCGTCTCGTGGCCGCCGAATTATCCATCGAGCAGGAATATGCGCGTCTGCGCCATGCTGAAAAGCGCTATCGCTTGTTGATGCAGGTGGCGACCGAAGCCTTGATGGTTGTGGATGGCCGTTCAGGCCGTGTGGTTGAAGCCAATCCGTCGGCGGGTTCGCTGTTGAACAAGCCCTTGAAGAGGCTTGTGGGCTCCGCGCTTTCTGATTCTTTTTCGGGCGCTGATTCTGACAAAATCGCTGCAATGCTTGCGTCTTTGCGGTCGGTCGGCCGGGTCGATGACGTCGCCCTCGCGCTCGGCGGTGACCAGCAAGCGGTCGCCAGCGCCACGGTATTCCGCGAAGACAATGCGGTTTTCTATCTGATCCGTCTCTTCCCGCTTGCAGCCGGTTCGGGCGGCGTCGTCGTGCCGCGTGCGCAATCGCAGGCACTCGCCGCCATTCATGCGATGCCGGATGCGTTTGTGATCACCGATTTCGAACGCCGGATCATCGCCACCAACACCGCCTTTCTTGAGGGCGCCCAATTGGGCAGCGAGGAACAGGCGCGCGGTGAAATGCTTGATCGTTGGCTCGGGCGTGTCGGTGTCGATACCGGTCTTTTGTTTTCGAGCGTGGTGGAGCAGGGCATTGTGCGCCAGTTTTCCACAGTCATGCGCGGCCAATTCGGTACCGTCGAGGATGTCGAAGTCTCAGCCGTCGCCTTGAAGGACATTGATCCGCCTGCCATCGGCTTTACGATTCGCCGCGTCGCCCGTCGCACCGCGATTGACGATCCGGGCAAACGCAGCCTGCTGCGATCGGTCGATGAAATGACCAAGCTCGTCGGCAAAGTGCCCCTCAAAGATCTCGTGCGCGAAACCGCCGACATTATCGAGCGGCTCTGCATCGAGGCGGCGTTGCAACTCAATGACAATAATCGCGCCAGTTCAGCCGATATGTTGGGGCTCAGCCGCCAGAGCCTCTATGTCAAACTCCATCGCTACGGGATCGAAGACAAAGCCGGACCCGATAAGGATTAAGCCTGATCAAGACGGCGATTAAGCGTCAACTTGAATTGACAGAAAAATCCGTCAGGCATACCGTCTCCCTATGGAGAATTTGGCTTCCACGCAGTCGGACCGCGCGCTTCCCGCGCCATCGGCGGTGCTTGAACTCTTAAAACCGATCACTTGGTTTGCGCCGATGTGGGCATTTGGCTGCGGCGTCGTTTCGTCCGGCGTGTCCGTCCTTGCGCATCTCGATCTTCTTCTGTTGGGCATTGCTTTGTCTGGCCCTTTGGTGTGCGGCACCAGCCAGGCGGTCAATGATTGGTATGACCGCCATGTCGATGCGTTGAACGAGCCCAATCGCCCCATTCCATCAGGACGTATTCCGGGACGGTGGGGACTATACATCGGAATCATTTGGAGCGGCGTGTCGCTGCTGGTTGCTTCAGCGCTTGGTGCGGCGGTGTTCTGGGCTGCGATATTTGGCCTTGCTGCGGCATGGGCCTATAGCGCGCCGCCTTTGCGGTTGAAGCAAAATGGCTGGTGGGGCAATGCCGCGGTTGGCCTGTGCTATGAAGGTCTGCCATGGTTTACGGGTGCGGCCGCTTTGCAAGGCGGTGTGCCGTCAACGCCCATTCTTCTGCTGGCTTTGCTCTACAGCATCGGCGCACATGGAATTATGACTCTGAATGATTTCAAATCGGTCGAAGGTGATACCCAAATGGGTGTTGCGTCTTTGCCGGTTCAACTCGGTGTTGATCGCGCCGCGCGGTTTGCCTGTTTTGTCATGGCGCTGCCGCAGCTCGTTGTGATTGCGCTTCTCGTGATGTGGGATCGTCCGTTTCACGCCTTCGGTGTCATCGGTCTTCTTCTTGTTCAATTCGGCTTGATGCGCCGTCTCTTGCGTGACCCGAAAGGACAAGCCGCATTCTATAATGCAACCGGCACCACGCTTTACGTTTCTGGCATGCTGGTTTCCGCTTTTGCCGTGCGCACGCTCACGGGAGGTTAGAATGACGCTCGGAACAACTCAGGGACATCTCAGCTGGTTTGGCATTGTGCGTTTGGGTCTCGTGCAAACCGCATTGGGTGCGATTGTTGTCCTCTCAACATCGACGGTTAATCGGTTGATGATTGTTGAGCTCGCTTTACCTGCACTCGTGCCGGGCTTGCTCGTAACATGGCATTACGCGTTGCAAATTTTGCGGCCGCGTTGGGGCCATGGGTCTGATGTCGGCGGGCGTCGGACGCCGTGGATTCTCGGTGGCATGGCGGTGTTGGCTTTGGGTGGATTCTGCGCTGCGTTTTCAGTGCCGGTAATGGCAAGCTCGCATCTCATCGGTCTCGGTTTGGCCGCGATTGCTTTCACATTGATTGGCGCAGGTGTTGGCGCAGGCGGCACAACACTTTTGGTTCTTCTTGCTGAAAGTGTGCCGCGTGAACGCCGCGCGGCGGCGGCCACGATTGTCTGGATCATGATGATCGCAGGCTTTGTGATCACCGCCGGCATTATCGGTCATACGCTTGCGCCCTATTCCCCCGATCGTCTTGTGATGGTGGCGGCGATTGTGTGCGCCGGTGCATTTGCGCTTGCGCTTGTGGCTGTGACCGGGCTCGAAAATAAATTAACGCGCACTCAAGAGGCAAAAGTCGCGAGTGGAGAGGCTGCACACAACAAGCAGGACTTCAAAGCGGCTCTCAAAGAAGTCTGGCAAGATGACAGCGCGCGCCGCTTTGCGATTTTCGTTTTCGTTTCCATGCTCGCTTATAGCGCACAAGAACTCGTGCTCGAACCCTTTGCCGCTTTGGTATTCGGTATGCCGCCTAATGAAACAGCGCTGATTGCCGGGGCACAACATGGTGGCGCGCTTGCCGGTATGATTCTCGTCGGTGTGTTTGCGACATTTTGGAGTCGGTCGAAACTCTCCGCTTTGCGCAACTGGATTGTGGCGGGTTGTCTTGGCTCAGCCTTGGCTGTCATTGGTCTCGTTGCCGCTGCGCGCATCGGCATCGGCTTTCCCTTACGGCCGATGGTGTTCGCGCTGGGCTTTGCGAATGGCATTTACGCCGTGGCAGCGATCGGCTCGATGTTTACATTAGCTGAAAGTGCGGGGCGCGCGCGTGAAGGTATTCGCATGGGCCTCTTCGGTGCGGCGCAAGGCGTTGCGTTCGGCATTGGCGGCATGGGTGGATCAAGCCTTTCCGATTTGATGCGCTACCTCACTGGCGCGCCTGACCTCGCCTATGGTTTGGTTTTTACGGCAGAGGCGGTGCTCTTCATCATCTCTGCAGGGCTTGCCCTGTCTATTGGTCGTCGTGGTGTAAGCCAAACTGCATCGCCTGCATTTTCAATGTCGCACAAAGCCGGTGTTCACGGAGGATGAGATGACACAGTCTCACAATACAGGGCCACAAGACATTTACGATGTTGTGGTGATTGGAGGCGGACCATCGGGCGCAACTGCTGCCGATGATCTCGCGCGTGCGGGTCGCTCCGTTGCCTTGCTTGATCGCGCGGGGCGCATCAAGCCTTGTGGCGGCGCGGTTCCCCCGCGTCTTATCCGTGATTTTTCAATCCCCGATCATCTCATCGTTGCGCGGGTCAATTGTGCACGCATTGTTTCTCCGTCGGGGCGTGAAGTCGATATGCCGGTCGAAGGCTCTTATGTCGGCATGGTTGATCGCGCCGATTTTGATGAATGGTTGCGCGAGCGCGCCTCGCTTTCCGGTGCGCATCGTGTTACTGGCACCTATGAGCGGTTCGAACGCGAAGGCGATGGCACACCGCGGATTATTTACAAAACAAATGATGGTGTCGAGCAAAGCATCCATGCGCGTCTCGTAATCGGTGCGGATGGCGCTTTGTCAAAAGTCGCACGCGATACGATTCGCGATGGTGATCGTATGCCCTATGTCTTCGCCTATCATGAGATCATCAAATCTCCGCCCGAAGGTGAAGCGGGTTTTGGTGCGGCGCGCTGTGACGTCTATTATCGCGGCACCTTGTCGCCTGATTTTTACGCGTGGATCTTTCCCCATGGCGACACAACCAGTGTTGGCACAGGCAGTGCGAATAAAGGTTTTTCATTAAAGGGCTCGGTTGCGGAATTACGCCGCGACACAGGGCTTGCTGCCGCCGAGACAATCCGAAAAGAGGGTGCTCCGATTCCCTTGAAGCCGCTCAAGAAATGGGACAATGGCCGTGATGTTCTGCTCGCGGGGGACGCAGCCGGTGTGGTGGCCCCCGCATCAGGCGAAGGCATTTATTACGCGATGCTTGGCGGTCGGCTCGCCGCTGATGCGGTTCATGAATGTTTGCTCACAGGTGACGCGCGCGCGCTGCAATCGGCACGCAAACGCTTCATGAAAGATCATGGTCGCGTCTTCTTCATTCTCGGCATCATGCAACGCTTCTGGTATCGCACCGATGGATTGCGCGAGCGCTTTGTCAGCATGTGTGCGGACAAAGATGTGCAACGGCTCACCTGGCAGTCCTATACGGAAAAGAAACTCGTACGCGCTGATCCGCTTGCGCATATCAAAATCTTTTTCAAAGATCTCGCCCATCTTCTTGGCCTTGTGAAACCAGCGTGATCGTCGCCCCGCATGATTGATCTTGAACCGGGCTTTATGGCCGCTTTGGGCGGGTCGGCGGCGGTGGCGATTTTTGTTGCCGGCGCGGGCGGCTTCATGACGGATACCAAGGGCTGGTATCGCGGCTTGCGCTTTCCTGGCTGGAAGCCACCGGATTGGGCCTTTGGTCCAATCTGGACGGTCGTTCTGCTATGCGCCACGCTGGGCGCTGCGCATGGGATTTATCGTGCGCCGGATACGCAATCCTTTTGGCTGTGTGTGGCGGCGCTCGGCATCAATGCCGCGCTGAACATCTTCTGGAATTTTGTATTTTTCTTCCTGCGGCGTCCGGATTGGGCGCTGGCCGAGGTGATTGTCTTCTGGTTTTCGATTGTGGCCGTCATGGCCGCTGTCGGCAATCACGCCCCTTTGGGGGCCCTTTATTTTGTGCCCTATCTCGTCTGGGTCGCCATTGCGACGGTGCTCAACTGGCGCATCGTCGTGCTCAACCGCCCCTTTGGACGCGCCAATTCCGAACCCACCGATCATAAAGAGCGTCCAGACCATGATTGAGACCTTTGTTTCAAGTGGCCAAGCGGCCGATCTTGTTCTGGCGATTATGGCGCTCGAAGCTGTCATTTTGAGTGTTTATCTCAGTCGCAAAGGGCTTTCCCGTTCCATTCCGGGTTTTATGGCAGCCCTTCTCGCCGGTGCCGCGCTTGTGTTGGCGTTACGGGCGGCCTTGTCGGGTGGCGGGCTGGGCGTCATCGCGCTCTGCCTCGGGGCGAGCTTTATCGCCCATCTCGCCGAAATTGCTTTGAAGATTGTTTATGCCCGCGCAAATCCAAATGACAGGGAGACGTCGTAGAATGCTGTCGTCTGACAATACGGCCGACTTCAGGAAGGAAGATGCGCATGTCCCAAATTTTCACGTCCAAAATTCTGGTTCTTTCGTCGCTTGCCGCGGTCCTTATGGCCGCTTCACCCGCTTTTGCGGATGGCGACGCCGCCAATGGCGAAAAAGTTTTTATCAAATGCAAGGCCTGCCACGAGAACGAGCAGGGTGTGAACAAGATCGGCCCGACGCTGAAGGGCATTGTCGGTCGCAAGACCGCCTCGGTCGAAGGTTACACCTATTCCGAAGCCATGAAGGCCAAGGGCGATGCCGGTCAGGTCTGGGACGAGGCAACGCTCGCCGCCTATCTGCCCGATCCGAAGGCCTATGTGCCGGGCACGAAAATGGCTTTTGCCGGCCTGAAAAATCCGCAGGAAGTGGCCGACGTCATCGCCTATCTCAAGTCGAAGCCGTAAGGGTTCGGTCTGATTTTACGTCATGCGGCGCATCCTTTAGGGGTGCCGCATGACGGATATCGAGCAACGCAAACGCGATCACATCGACATTGTCTTGTCGGGCACGGCACGCCATAGCGCCACGGCCGGCTTTGACGCGATCGCCTTCGACCATAATGCCTTGCCCGAGCTATCGCTCGACGCGGTCGATCTCAAAACACGGTTTCTTGGAAAGGCGCTGAAGCTTCCTTTTCTCGCCTCGTCCATGACCGGCGGGCCGCAGGATGCCGATCGCGTCAATCACGCGCTGGCCGAGGCGGCAGAGCATTGCGGCTTCGCGATGGGCGTTGGCTCACAGCGTATTGCGTTGTCCGAGGGTGCCACGCATGGGCTCGATCGCCGCTTGCGCAAAGCAGCGCCATCGATTCCGCTTTTTGCCAATCTCGGCGCCGTTCAACTCGTCACGGGCATGGGTATCACTGATGCACGCCGTGCGGTCGATCAGATCGAGGCGGATGCCCTCATTCTGCATCTGAATCCCGTTCAGGAAGCCATTCAGGAGGGCGGAGATCGCGATTGGCGCGGTGTTACCGCCGCCATTGCGGCGCTCATTCCTGCGCTTCCCGTTCCGGTCATCGTCAAAGAAGTCGGGTTTGGGATTTCAGGCGATGTCGCGCGACGCCTCGTTGAATGTGGGGTCGCGGCCATTGATGTTGCGGGTGCGGGCGGCACGAGCTGGGCCGCGGTTGAGGGTCGCCGCGCGGGTAATCATGAGGGGCAGGACTTAGGCGAAATTTTCCGCGATTGGGGTATTCCCACCGCTGAGTCGCTCGCCTCCATTCGGGCGCGCTTTCCCGACCTGCCTTTGATTGCATCAGGCGGAGTCCGTCACGGGCTTGATGGCGCAAAAGCCATTCGCTTGGGTGCGGATGTTGTGGGGCAGGCAGCCTCCCTTTTACCGGCGGCGATGCAAGGAACAGAGGCCGTCATCGCGCATGTCGAAGCCTTTGCGCGTGCGCTGCGGCTTGCCTGTTTTGCCACCGGGTCAAAAGATCTCCGCGCACTCAAAAAAGCCCCCTTACGCGGATAGACTCTCGTCACGCGCGGCGCGGCATTTTGAACGGCAACATGCGTTGCACAAGCGGGTTCGTGAAACGGTCAAGCGATAGGCTTTCGTGAAAGACGGGCACCGTCTCCTCATCAATACGCGTGTGAAACAGCGAGCGCGTATAGAAGGGCGAATCTTCAAGCGTTTTGACATCATCAAGAGGATGATCCGCATGCGCGGGGCGTCCCATGCGCCAGAAGGCTCGACCTAGTTCAACCGGTTTCGGAATCGCAATCTCTTGCGGCACACCATCCTCTTTGATGCGCAAAGCAAAGCCTGATCGACTTCCGTCTTTCAGCACACGGTCATACACAATATGCGCACTGTCTTTTAACGCCGCGCGCGACCAGACCCAGGATGAAAAATCCTCTTCAAGCGGACGTGTCCCCCAATTCATGTCGTGATAGCCAGTGCCACGCCACGATAGGCCGGGCTTCTCAAAATCCGCTTTAACATCGGCAACCGGTGCAACCGGACGCCAGCGATGGCGCATGCCCGGATCAAGCGCGAGTTCTGCCATGGATGTCAGTCTTGGTTTCAACCGCACAATGCCGCGCACGCGTGAGGGAAAGGGCACGGTGATTTCATCAATACGGATGACCAGCGTATCCTCTTCCCATGTCATTGAAGAGGGTCCAATTTGAAACTGCGCGGCGCTGCGCGTCATATGTCTTTTGCTGCGTTCGGTCATACACCAGCGATGACCGAGATCGCCGTAAAGCCCGATATTGATTGAACAAAAATTTTCAGGATCAGCGGGTACTCTTTTGCGCGCAGAAAAATAATAGGGCGAGAACACACTGCCGACAAAACCGATGATAGCAAGACCATGCCGATGATCATCACTCAACGCATCAAGATACCACCAGCGATAGCCATTCGTAGGCACAAGCTCGCCGAACTGTTCGAGTGTCTTCATGCGCCGCGTTTTCCTTTTGCGCTTTGTGCGAGAAGCGCCTCTGCCGCATGGCGTCCTGACATCGCCGCCATGGGCACGCCCGCACCCGGATGGGCACTGCCGCCGGCAAGATAAAGTCCGGGAATTTTAGTGCGCGCACCGGGCCGTTTGAACGACGCCATAAAGCCGTGCGACGCGCGGCCATAAAGCGCGCCGCCGGTTGAGGGGAAAAGCTCCGCGAAACCTTGCGGTGATGTTGGTGTAACACGTGTGTCATTCCATATCAGCGAGAGGCCGCATTCACTTAATTTATGACGCATCGCACGTTCAACACGATCAAGATTTTTTTCCGGTTGATCGCCATTGGCGGGTGAATTGACTAAAATCAAAAGACGCTCCGCACCACCTTGAAACGCGACACGATCTTGCGCGCAAATATATACCGTCGGATCAGACGGATATCCCGTGCGCAAATCATCAAATTCATGTTTGTAATGACGTGAAAAAAACACCGAGTGAAGCGCTAAGGGAAAACCTCGTGTTTCAAGATGCGCGCACCATGTGATCGCTGAAAGAGAACGGGCTTTAAGAGGCACGGGATCAAAAGCGGATGCAATGGTTTGCCCGAATAATCCGGAGGCCAACGCATTCACATCCGCATTCACAATCACATCGCCACAGGCAATGCGTTCGCCTTCTGCGGTGATCACCGCCGAGACATGACCCTGTTCGGTTTCAATCTCTTTTATTGTCGTATTGTAACGGCATGCCCCGCCGTTTTTTTGAAACACGCTTTCAAAAGCGCGCGCTACCGCATGCATGCCGCCTTTGACCGACCACACGCCCTCCTGCTCCACATGTGCGATGAGCAACAAGGTCGCCACGGCTGAAAAGGGAGACGAGCCGACATAGGTGGCATAGCGGCCAAAAAGTTGCTGCAAGCGCGGGTCTTTCAGATGCCGCGTCACCGCGCCCCAAAGCGTTTCAAACGGGTTGATTTTCATCATGTTCAAAAGGCCAGCAACGCCGCCACCAAACGCCACATCAAAAGGCGAGGGGCGCTGGGCCTCGATGAAAGTCTTGTTGAGCGTTTCAAACATATGCCGCGCTTCGGCCTGCATCGCGCGAAAGCGGCGCGCCTCATCACGTCCGGCGAACGCACCGATCGCATCCACGCTTTGTTCAAGCGATGCGAAAAGGTCGAGTTCCGGCCCATGGCCCCAGGAGTGACGCGCAAGGACATCCAGCGGTTTCAAAGTCAGTTCGGCATCGAGCGATGTTCCGGCTTCCGCAAAAATCCGCTCGAAAATGCCGCGCATCGTGAAGACGGTCGGCCCGCCATCAATCAAGGCATCGCCGGCGCGCACCTGCCGCATCTTGCCGCCGGGGGTGGATTGGCGCTCGAGCAGAAGAACATCCCGCCCGCGTGCGGCGAGCGCTGTGGCGGCAACAAGCCCGCCAATTCCGGCGCCGATAACGACAATCCGCTCGCTCTTCACGTCCGGGCGGCTCCTGTTGCGCATGGGATCGAACTATGTCAATATTTTCTGACAGTCGCAAGCGACCAGATTATGTGACATTGATAATCAGGCCGCTGCCGATCAGGAGAAACGCGTTCCGCGTTACGAACCAGGGGAGACGCTGGGATGGATGTCGCGACCCGCCTCGAGACCGAACTCGACCATGCAATCAGTCGTGCCGGTGGCGCGGATTGTCCCCCAATTTTGGCGGAAGCCATGCGCTATGCCGTCTTTCCGGGCGGTGCGCGCATCAGACCCCGTTTGACCCTCGCGGTGGCGATGGCCTGTGGCGATACCTTGCCGGTGGCCACGGATGCCGGTGCCGCGGCGATTGAACTGCTCCATTGTGCTTCGCTCGTTCATGACGATCTGCCCTGTTTCGATGCCGCGGCGCTTCGGCGTGGTAAACCCTCGGTCCATACCGCCTATGGCGAGCGGACGGCGGTTCTCGTGGGCGATGCGCTCATTGTTTTGGCTTTTGAACAACTGGCCGTGCGTCTGGCACGGCACGGCGACCGGCTCGCCCCTTTGGTAAAGATCATCAGCGCCGCGGTCGGTGGGCCGCATGGAATCGCAGCGGGACAAGCATGGGAATGCGAACCGCAAATTGATCTTGTGCGCTATCAGCGCTCGAAAACGGGCGCTTTGTTTGCTGCCTGCACAATGGCAGGTGCTGCAGCAGCGGGCCGCGAGCCCGAAGCTTGGCGCACCCTCGGTTATGCCATTGGCGAGGCGTTTCAGGTGGCAGATGATCTGCGCGATGTTGCGGGTTCCGAGCAGGCGCTTGGCAAGCCCGTGGGGCAAGATGCCACCCATCACCGTCCCAATGCGGTGGCGGCCTTCGGCTTTGAGGGCGCGATGCGACGGTTTGAAAATCTGCTCGATGAGGCGCTGGCCGCCATTCCGCCTTGCCCGGGTGCAGAGCCGCTCGGCCATCAGATTGCCGCCGTGTCAAAAAGTCTGGTCACCGGCCTGTCCGCCCGCACGGTCGCGGCCTGATCGGATCCCGCTTTCATGAGCCTCAAGGACCGCTGGCGGACGTTCCGCAATCGCATGATTGCGCGTCCGGGCTTTCAAGCCTTCGCGGCCGCCTTTCCTTTAACGCGACCGATCGCACGGGCACGCTCGAAAGCGCTATTCGATCTCATTGCGGGCTTCACCTATTCGCAAACACTGGTGGCCTGCCTCGAGCTTGATCTGATCGCGCGGCTTGCCGACGGACCCGCAACGCTTGAGTCGCTCGCCAAAGCGCTTGATTTTGCGCCAGATCGGCTCGAACGCCTGCTCAAAGCGGCCGTCAGTCTCGACATTTTGGAGAAAACCTCATCCGGTGCGTTTGATCTCGGCATTCATGGCGCTGCTTTGCTCGGCAATCCGTGGATTGCGGGGTTCATTCGCCACCATCCGATTCTCTATGATGATTTGCGCGATCCGATTGCGGTCTTGCGCGATCCGTCCGAAACCGGCCTGTCACGCTATTGGGCCTATGCCGGTGCGGGTGAGGGGCAAACCTCTGAAAAGAAAGATGTTTCTGCCTATACCGCTTTGATGGCAGCGTCTCAGGCGGCGGTCGCGCGGGAAATTCTGGCGCTTCATGATTTTTCCGATTGCGACGAGGTGCTTGATATTGGCGGCAGCAATGGCAGTTTTATTGTCGCGGCCGCCGCGCGTTACCCCCAGCTCCGGTTCACCTTGTTTGATTTGCCGGCGGTTGCGGGGCTAGCGGCTGAAAATTTTGAAAAATCAGGCATTTCCAACCGCGCCAAGGCGATTCCCGGCTCTTTTTTGACCGATCCTCTGCCTAAAACCGCCCAAGTGGCGACCCTCATCCGCGTCCTCCACGACCATGACGACGAATCGGCACTCAGGATTTTAGAGGCGGCTCATGCCTGTCTTCCACAGGGCGGGCGCCTTATTTTAGCCGAGCCCCTTTCGGGCGATGCGGCCACCGCTCCCATCAGTGATGGCTATTTCGGCCTGTATTTCGCCGCAATGGGCCAAGGGAAAACCCGTACCCCCGGCGAGATCGCTCAAATTGCCCAAAAAGCGGGCTTTCAGACAAGTGAGCCGCCCCGCACGCGGATGCCGCTGATCACGAGTGTCATCGTACTTAGACGTTGACAGACCCTATCAATGTCATGTTGTATTGACGTTTAAGAGTGTCATAGTAAAGTGACAGTCGGGAAAACGGATCTGGACAGCCGCGTCCGCATGGTTCGTCGGGGGAAATGTGAGATGGAAACAACGGCTCGGGAAACACCCGCCATTGTCTTGGAGCGTCCGGGAGACCTGACGCTTCGAACCGTTGCGCTCACCAGCGGCGGACCTGACGCGATCCATGTCGATGTTGAATGGAGCGGGATTAGCACCGGCACCGAACGCCTGTTGTGGTCGGGCCGTATGCCGCCCTTCCCGGGTCTCGGTTATCCGCTTGTTCCTGGTTATGAGACGGTCGGTCGTGTGACAAAGGCCCCGAAGGGCGTGGGCCTTTCCGAAGGGGATCGCGTTTTCGTCCCCGGCGCGAATTGTTATCAGGATGTGCGCGGCCTGTTCGGCGGCGCTGCCAAACATCTCATCGTTCCTGCCGCACGCGTTGTAAAACTCAACGAAGCGCTCGACGACAAAGGCGTGTTGCTTGCTTTGGCCGCCACCGCTTACCACGCGGTTGCCGGAGAAGGCGCGCAATGTCCTGATCTGATTATCGGTCACGGCATTGTTGGTCGTCTGATTGCCCGCATTACCGTGGCGCTGGGCGCCACCGCACCGCTCGTGTGGGAAACCAATCCGCAACGTCGCGATGGCGCATTGGGCTATGAGGTTGTTGATCCCTCCGAAGATGCCCGTCGTGATTATCACGCGATCTGTGACGCAAGCGGTGCTGCATCTGTGCTTGATACGCTGATCGGTCGGTTGGCAAAGCGCGGTGAAGTCACGCTTGCCGGCTTTTACGAAGAGCCTTTGTCGTTCACCTTCCCGCCCGCCTTCATGCGCGAAGCACGCATCCGCATCGCGGCCGAATGGGCGCGCAGCGATATTGATGCCGTTGCCGAATTGATTACGTCCGGAAAACTCAATCTCGATGGACTCGTGACCAATCATGCCACGCCGCATGAAGCACCCGATGCCTATCGCACCGCTTTTACTGATCCAAGCTGCCTGAAAATGGTTCTCGACTGGAGAGAGGCTGCATGACCGCGATCGAAATCAACCACGCTCGTCAAACCAATCTGCGCAATGAAGCGGCGATTGAGCCGGATCCCGTTCACACGGGTGAGGTGAAAAAGGAAACGCAAGTCATCGCCATTTATGGCAAAGGCGGCATTGGCAAAAGTTTCACACTTGCCAATCTCTCTTACATGATGGCGCAGACCGGTAAGCGCGTTTTGCTTATCGGTTGCGATCCGAAAAGCGATACGACATCGCTGCTCTTCGGTGGTCGCGCTTGCCCCACCATCATTGAAACATCGGCGAAGAAAAAACTCGCGGGCGATGAAGTGAGCATCGGTGATGTCTGCTTCAAGCGCGATGGCGTCTTCGCGATGGAACTCGGCGGGCCGGAAGTCGGTCGCGGTTGTGGTGGTCGTGGCATCATTCACGGTTTCGAGCTTTTGGAAAAGCTCGGCTTCCATGAATGGGGTTTTGATTATGTGTTGCTCGATTTCTTGGGCGACGTGGTATGCGGCGGCTTTGGTCTGCCGATTGCCCGCGACATGTGTCAGAAAGTGATCATCGTCGGATCAAATGATCTGCAATCCCTATATGTCGCCAACAATGTCTGCTCGGCGGTTGAATATTTCCGCAAGCTCGGTGGCAATGTCGGCGTCGCCGGCATCGTCATCAACAAGGATGATGGCACCGGTGAGGCACAGGCCTTTGCTGATGCGGTGGGCATTCCCGTACTCGCCGCGATTCCGCAGAACGAAGACATTCGCCGCAAGAGCGCCAATTATGAAATCATCGGCCGTCCGGGCGGTGAATGGGCGAGCCTGTTTGAAGCCCTCTCCGACAATGTCGTGAGCGCGCCACCGGTGCGTCCGACACCGCTGGATCAGGATGGTCTCTTGGGTCTCTTCGCTGGTGATACGGTTGGCCGCGATGTCGTGCTTCAACCTGCAAGCCAAGAAGACATGCGCGGTGGCATCGTTGTCACCGAAACCTCCCTCGAAGTCGTCTACGACACGGTGTGAGGAGTCATGACCGATAACCGCAAAGCCAATGACATGACCGCAGGAAAGACCGACGCTTCAACGCCGGATCTTGCAGGTCTGTCGTGCCATGCGGGTAAGGACGAATTGCAGAAGGCCGCTTCTGCTGCGGGCAAGAGCGAAATTCTGGATCGTTATGCGGCCGACTATCCGCTCGGCCCGCATGATCAACCGCAAAGCATGTGCCCCGCTTTTGGTTCCTTGCGTGTCGGCTTACGTATGCGCCGCACGGCAACGGTGTTGTCGGGGTCTGCCTGCTGTGTGTATGGCCTGACATTCACGTCACATTTTTATGGTGCCCGTCGCACCGTTGGCTATGTGCCGTTTAATTCCGAAACACTCGTCACCGGAAAATTATTCGAAGATATTCGCGACGCGGTGTTCCAACTCGCCGATCCTGAAAAATATGACACGGTGGTTGTCACCAATCTCTGCGTGCCCACCGCATCCGGTGTGCCGCTGCAATTGCTGCCAAAAGAAATCAACGGCGTGCGCATCATCGGCATCGATGTGCCGGGCTTTGGTGTCCCAACCCATGCCGAGGCTAAAGATGTTCTTTCCGGCGCGATGCTCAAATATGCCGCGCAGGAAATTCGTCAGGGGCCAGTCGCCGCGCCGCGTGCGGGCAAAGCGAAATTACCAACTGTTACACTGATTGGTGAAATGTTCCCCGCCGATCCGGTCGTGATCGGCCGACTGCTCGAACCGATGGGACTGGCGGCGGGTCCGGTTGTGCCCGTGCGCGAATGGCGCGAGCTTTTTGCAGCGTTTGATTGTGCGGCAGTCGGCGCAATTCATCCCTTCTATACAGCCTCCATTCGCGAATTTGAATCAGCTGGCAGGCCGATCGTCGGCTCCGCGCCTGTGGGGCATGATGGCACTGCAGAATGGCTTGCCGCCATCGGCAAAGCCGCGGGTGTTTCGGCTGACAAAATCGCCGCTGCGCAAAATGCCATTCTTCCGGCCATTCGCGGCGCACTTTCTGCAAAGCCGATCAAAGGCCGCATCACGGTTTCAGGCTATGAAGGCTCGGAATTGCTCGTCGCACGGCTTCTTGTTGAGAGCGGTGCAGAGGTTCCTTATGTCGGCACCGCATGTCCCAAGACGCAATGGTCGGATGCGGATCGTACCTGGCTCGAAGCGCGCGGTGTAGCCATCAATTATCGCGCATCGCTCGAAGACGATATTGCCGCTGTTCTGCATTTCAAGCCTGATCTTGCGATTGGCACGACGCCCGTTGTGCAAAAGGCCAAAGAACTCGCAATCCCGTCGCTTTACTTCACCAATCTCATTTCCGCGCGGCCTTTGATGGGGCCAGCCGGTGCAGGTTCGCTCGCCGATGTCATCAACGCCGCGATTGGTAACAAAGCGCGCTTTGATCGCATGAGTGAATTTTTTGATGGCGTGGGTCGTGGACCCAATGCCGGCGTATGGGAAGATGTGCCGCGCGACCGTCCGGAATTCCGCGCGAAATATCAGGCCATGCTCGCCGCGCGCGCGAAAGCAGAGGAGTCAACTGCTACATGACTCTTCGCATCATGACTCTTCGCACACTTCACCAAGCAGTTCAGATCGGGAGGGCCTCGTAATGTTGGTTCTCGATCATGATCGTGCGGGGGGCTATTGGGGCTCCGTCTATGTATTCACCGCCATCAAAGGCTTGCAGGTGATCATTGACGGTCCTGTGGGTTGCGAAAATCTCCCGGTGACATCGGTGTTGCATTATACCGATGCTCTGCCGCCGCATGAATTGCCGATCGTTGTGACAGGTCTTGGCGAAGAAGAACTCGGCCAGCACGGCACTGAAGCGGCGATGAAGCGCGCGCATAAAACGCTTGATCCCGGTTTGCCGAGTGTTGTCGTCACAGGCTCGATTGCCGAAATGATTGGTGGCGGTGTAACCCCGCAAGGCACAGGCATTCAACGCTTCCTGCCGCGCACCATTGACGAAGATCAGTGGCAGAGTGCGGATCGCGCTTTGGTGTGGTTGTGGACGGAATTTGGTTCAAAGAAAAAAGCCATTCCTGCGCCCAAACGCAAAGAGGGCGAAAAGCCGCGCGTCAATCTGATTGGCACGATTTATGGCACGTTCAATTCCCCATCCGATCTCGCCGAGATTCGGCGATTGGTGGAAGGCATTGGCGCCGAAGTGAATATGACCTTCCCGCTTGGTAGCCATCTCGCCGATGTGCCCAAACTCGCCAATGCCGAAGTCAACATCAATATGTATCGCGAATTCGGTCCGAAGCTCTGCGAGAAATTGGGACGGCCTTGGTTGCAAGCACCGATTGGCTTGCATTCCACGACCAAATTCTTGCGCGCATTGGGTGAGCTTCTGGGTCTCGATCCCGAGCCCTTTATCGAACGTGAGAAGCATACAACGATCAAGCCGCTGTGGGATTTGTGGCGTTCCGTGACGCAAGACTTTTTTGGCACGGCGAGTTTTGCGGTGGTTGCCAGCGAAACCTATGCGCGCGGCCTGAAAAATTTTCTCGAAGAGGAAATGGGCCTGCCTTGCGCTTTTGCTGTTTCGCGCAAGCCGGGTGCAAAAACCGATAATGAGTCCATTCGCCAGCTCGTGAAAGAGAAAGCACCGCTCGTTATCTTCGGCAGTTACAACGAAAATATGTATCTTTCAGAAGCCGGTGGGCGCGGTGTGTTTATTCCCGCATCCTTCCCGGGCGCGATCATTCGTCGTCATACCGGTACGCCCTTCATGGGCTATGGTGGGGCCACCTATCTCATCCAAGAAATTTGCAACGCGTTATTCACAGCGCTGTTTCATATTCTACCGCTTGCCACCGATATGGATCGCGTTGAAGCGACACCGGTCAAAGAGCGTGATGATCTCGTCTGGGATGATGAGGCGCAATCAGCACTCGACGCAATTGTCGAAAAAGAACCCATTCTCATTCGTATTTCCGCCGCCAAACGGTTGCGCGACGGAGCCGAACGGATTGCCCGCAAGGCGCAATCTTCACGCGTTGCCGCGGACGATGTGCGCACCGCACGCAAGGAATTTGCATGATGAGTTTATTCCAGACCCATCACGCCCATCAGGAAGGAGCCTGATTATGTCGATGACACGCACGGACAAGAGCCATATGCGGACCGAGTTCAATCTCGTCTTCTGTGTCGTTTATCCGATCTTCCTGTTGGCGGTCGCGTTTTCGCGCTTACTGCCACGCGATTCACGCTGGGCCGTGAGCGCACAGGATGATGGCAAATCCATCTTCAAGGTCGCGCGCATCGCGACACTGAATTCTATTCCGTTCGCCTTCATGTGAGGTGAGCGTTTCCCCATTCGTCTTTGTCGTCAGGGCAAGGATGAATATCTGCCAAAAAATTCCGCAAGGGATTTGAGGTGGCCTGCGCCGCGAGGGTTGTCGCGGTAACGGGTTCCAGCAATGGACCCTCAGCCGGAGATTCCGATATGGCTGATCATAAAAGCCCGCTCAATTCGAGCGGTCTGACCGAGGCGGAAGCCAAGGAATACCACAGCATGTTCATGTCGAGCACCATTGCTTACGTGGTCGTGGCGATCATCGCCCACTTCCTCGTTTGGCAGTGGCGGCCTTGGTTCTGATGGGAGGATTCTAACATGTGGCGTATATGGCTGATGTTCGACCCCCGCAGAACGCTTGTCGCGCTCACGGTGTGGCTCGCTGTTCTTGCTCTCCTCATCCACTTCATCCTTCTTTCGACGGCCAAGTACAATTGGATCGAAGGCAAGAAGGCTGCAGCTCTGGATGTGGCTGTGACCGAAATGATTGGCTGAGGCCGATCATTTCTCACGACCGTGGACGGGGCGGTACGCATTGAGCGTCCGTTCCGTCCACACTTCCAAATTTGCGTTCAAGTCTGACTAAACTCACCACTTCATTCATCACTCTTCCCTTTCTAAACGGCCACGGCCGAAACGGAGAAACCGGGATGGCAATGCTCAGCTTCGAGAAAAAGTATCGCGTCCGCGGCGGTACCTTAATCGGCGGTGACCTGTTCGATTTCTGGGCAGGTCCCTTCTATGTTGGCTTCTTCGGTGTGGCGACGATGTTCTTCGCTACACTCGGAACGGCCCTTATCATTTATGCGGCTTCACAGGGTCCAACCTGGAACATCTGGCAGATCAACATCGCTCCGCCGGATCTCAAATATGGTCTCGGTCTCGCTCCTTTGAAAGAAGGCGGCTTCTGGCAGATCATTACGATCTGCGCGATTGGTGCGTTTGTTTCATGGATGCTGCGTGAGATCGAAATCTGTCGCAAACTCGGCATGGGATATCATGTGCCGGTGGCGTTTGGTTTTGCGATATTCGCTTACATCACATTGGAAGTCATTCGCCCTGTCCTGCTTGGGGCATGGGGACATGGATTTCCTTACGGGATCATCTCGCATCTCGATTGGGTGTCGAATGTCGGCTACCAATATCTGCACTTCCATTACAATCCCGCGCATATGATTGCGGTGTCCTTGTTCTTCACAACGACGCTCGCTCTTTCATTGCACGGCGCTCTGGTGCTCTCCGCAACCAATCCGCCGAAAGGCCAAGCGGTGAAAACACCCGAGCATGAAGACACATTTTTCCGCGACACCATCGGTTATTCGGTCGGCACACTCGGCATCCATCGCTTGGGTCTTTTCCTCGCCTTGGCAGCGGTGTTCTGGAGCGCGGTCTGTATCGTCATCAGTGGACCTTTCTGGACGCGCGGTTGGCCAGAATGGTGGAACTGGTGGCTTGACCTTCCGATCTGGCGCTGAGCGGGGGAGACAGCACAATGATTCAGTATCAAAACCTCTATAACCGCGTTCAGGTTCACGGTCCGGCCGATATGGGCGTACCGATGAACGAGACGGGCATGTTCGAGCGTCAAGGCACGCCGTTTACAAGTCGGCTCATGGGTCTCATCGGGAACGCACAAATCGGTCCGATCTATCTGGGTTGGCTCGGTACAATCTCACTCGTCTGCGGGTTCATCGCGTTCGAAATCATCGGCCTCAATATGTGGGCGTCGGTGAATTGGGATCCGGTGCAATTTGTGCGGCAGCTCTTCTGGCTTGCGCTGGAACCGCCGCCGGCAAAATACGGCCTGCACTTCCCGCCTTTGCGGGAAGGCGGCTGGTGGTTGATTGCCGGTCTCTTCCTCACGACAAGCGTTTTGTTGTGGTGGGTCCGGACCTATCGTCGTGCGCGCGCGCTCGGCATGGGCACACATGTCGCTTGGGCTTTTGCGGCGGCGATTTGGCTCTATCTCGTTCTCGGCTTTATCCGGCCGGTTCTGATGGGCAATTTCTCGGAAGCGGTTCCCTTCGGCATCTTCCCGCATCTTGATTGGACGGCGGCGTTTTCGATCCGTTACGGCAATCTATTCTATAATCCCTTCCACATGATCTCGATCGCGTTCCTTTACGGTTCGGCTTTGCTCTTCGCGATGCATGGCGCAACGATCCTCGCGGTGTCGCATCTCGGCGGTGACCGCGAAATCGAGCAGATCCTTGATCGTGGTACCGCTTCGGAACGTGCGGCACTGTTCTGGCGCTGGACGATGGGATTCAACGCGACGATGGAATCGATCCATCGCTGGGCCTGGTGGTTTGCTGTGCTCTGCCCGCTTGCGGGTGGGTTGGGCATTCTTCTGACCGGCACCGTCGTCGACAATTGGTATCTCTGGGCCGTTAAACATGGGGTCGCACCGACTTATGCCTTCGATATGTGGGCACCGGTCCTCGATCCGGCACTTAAAGGCCAGTGAGGGGAGAGCGACGTCATGAAATACGCACTCGCATTTATCGGGATCATCGCAGGGACCTTGCTGACCATTGCGATGATGCTCTCCTGGGAGCGGCCACCCATGGCCTCAACCCAGTTGGGCCCGCGCGGTCTCGGCATGGTGGAAATCAACAATCCCCGTACCGAAGCCAAGCTGCAAAAAGCCAATATCGTGCCTGAGGCTGATCCTCCTGCCGTGCTTTCTGGCGTGAAGGTGAAAGACTCGAAAGATTATCAGAATGTGAAGGTCTTAGGTGACATCGACACCGAAGAATTCAACCGTCTGATGGGCGCGATCACCAATTGGGTCGCACCGGAACAAGGCTGCACCTACTGCCACAATCCGGAAAACATGGCCGATGACAGTCTTTACACAAAGATTGTCGCGCGCCGCATGTTGCAGATGACACGCGCCATCAACACGATGTGGACCCCCCACGTCGCTCAGACGGGCGTCACCTGCTACACCTGCCATCGCGGCAATCCGGTGCCGGCCAATATCTGGTTCAAGAATGACGGGCCTCCTCATGCCGGTGGCATGTCGGCGGATCGTCAGGGTGAAGGGCTCGCGACCAAGGCGGTTGGTACAACCTCGCTGCCTTATGATCCGTTCACGCCGCTCTTGGCCAAGGGCGCCAATATCCGCGTGAATGCCACAACAGCGCTGCCGGAAGGCACGTCAAAAGCATCGATCCACGATACGGAAACGACTTATGCTTTGATGATGCATCTCTCGCAGGCTTTGGGCGTCAACTGTACTTACTGCCACAACGCGCGGCAATTCTCGTCATGGGCTGAAAGCCGCCCACAACGCGTCACCGCTTGGCATGGCATTCATATGGTGGGCGAGGTCAATGAGACCTATCTCAATTCGCTTCAGGGCGTGTTCCCGAAAGAGCGACTTGGTCCTTCAGGCGATGTTGCAAAGGTCAATTGCGCAACCTGCCATCAAGGCGTCTACAAACCCCTCTACGGCGTGAGCATGGTCAAAGACTATGAGGTGCTCCGTCTCCCCAATCCCTGAGCGGTTGTTCCACCCAGGCGACTTGAGCCGGAGCGCAAGCTCCGGCTTTTTTTATCGGAATTATTTGAGCGCAAGCTCCGGATTTATTTTAATTGAGTTTCGGGTGTGGAACGGCGGATTAAAAATGCCCGCCTTTATCGCGCTTCTCGCGGCGTAATTTCCAAACTTCCCAGGCGCAAAAACCCACGATCAGGCCGAAGGCCAACATCATTTCAATCGGGCCAAACCATGAGGGCGGGATCAACCCGCTTGTCATGATTTGCGACCATCGAGGCGCAAGAACAAATTCGTCACCCATTCTGCCTTTTCATCAAAGCTGACCGGATAGGGCTTGGGCACCGGCGCGGCGATGACCGCATCGACCACGAAACGCGCTTCGGGTGCTGGGTCTTCCAAATTGTCGCCTGCGGATGAGAAAGACAGCAACACCGCCTCGCCCAACAGCGCCAGTTTGCGCAGTTTTGGAACAACCGCGCGTTTGGTCACACTGTCATAGCCATTGCGTTCCACTTCGCGTCCGATTTCCCGATAGAGCAAACGCGAGGCGTGAATCGCCGGGCGACAGGATTTCGGCAAGAGCGCAATACCGCCGCATGCCCGGTCGTAAAATTCATCGGCTTTTTTCAACAAACGCGCGATCACGCTTGCCAGCGCTTCAGAAGGTTTCGGGTTTGTCAAAAATTCATCAGGATCAAGTCCTGCTTCGCGCATCCATGTTTCAGGCAAATAGAGCCGCCCCATGCGCGCATCCTCACCCACATCGCGTGCGATATTGGTGAGCTGCATCGCAATGCCCAAATCGGTCGCCCGCGCAATCGCTTCAGGTGCCCGCGCTTGCATGATGATGGCCATCATGGCGCCCACAGCGCCCGCTACCCGCACCGCATAGGCAATCAGATCGCTTTCGGTCCGACAGCGTTGGCCGGATGCGTCCCATACAAAACCGTCAATCAGCGCGTCCGGCAGCTTGCGGGGGATCGCGTAACGAAATGCCAAATCCGCATAAGCGCGGTCGGCAGCATGGGGTTCGGGTTCAAGCCGTTCAATCGCATCAAGCCGCCGCTTCAAAGATTGAACGGCCGCGGCCACATCATCGGTTTGATCCACGGCATCATCCGCAACCCGACAAAACGCATAAAGCGACCGCGCGGCGTCACAAATGCGCTGCGGCAGTAATTTCGAGCTCGTATAAAAGGTTTTTGACCCCTCGCGGATCATCGCGCGGCACAAAGCAAGATCAGCATGCGTCACCTGCGGCGCTTGCACTCCCGTCATGGATGGATCACTCCCTCTGGCCGATTTTGCGCCGCACGACTTGCGGGATCGGTTGTTTATCCCTCAAGCCCGAGATCATGCGCTGTGAGTGCACCCTCTGTCCAGACGAGATCGCGCGTGGCCGCGATCCCGAAGGGAACACGCTCGCGCCGTGCCGCCGCAATAATGCCGCGTGCCATCCATGGCATCGTCAGGAGCGGCAGCGGATCGTCCCACCGCCAGGTCACGTCCCGCAGGCGCAGAATATGAGCGAGAGCCTCTTGAAACCGTGGACCGATTCCAAAACTCTTCTGCAATTCTTCCATGCAAGACCAAAACTGAATGAGCCGTGTGTCGCGCCGAAACCGGACCGTCTCCCGCTCGCCCAGAATGGCGGGCGCGAGATCGTCGAGTTCGAAAAAATGCAGGCCGCTGGTCGTGCGTGGATTGCATTCAATCGCATAGGGCGTGCCCTGCGCGTCTTCGAGAAAATCGAACGAGACAAAGCCCGTCCATCTTGTGCCTTCAATAAAGCGCCGAACCCATTTTTCGATGCGGGGATGTTCGATCCGCTCAAAGCCCACCGCAACCGAGCCGGACATCAACGTGCCCCGATAAATGCTCGTCGCCATCACACGGCCCTTTTGCGCCAGCGAACACGTGCTCAATTCACGGCCGATGATTCGCCGCTGCACCAAATCTTGAGCGCCGGCAGAATAGGCTTCGCTTTCTGCAAAAACCTGAACACCATGTCCGGCGCAGGAATGGCGTGGTTTGACAATAAATGGACCGGTCTCGGCTATGCGCTTTGCGGCATTGGTATTGCCCCGCGCCGTTTCTGGCACCGCAAGGTCGAGCTCCCGCGCCAGCGTTGTAAACGTCAATTTGTCATGCGCCCGATGGATCATTGTGTCCGGCATGCTCAACACGGGACAAGACACATCGTCCCGAAGGCTTAACAGCGAAACAAACATGATTTCTTCAGAAACCGGAATCACAAGATCAATCGTTTCACGCGCAATCAGCGCGGCAAGCGCATCGAGATAGGCTTCCGGTTCTGTTGCCGGAGGTGGCACATGATGCACGCGGTCAACATGATTGGAGGCGCGTGCCAGATGATCGCGTGAAGGCTCGGCCACATGCACCTGCCAGCCAAAGCGTTTGAAACTCCGCGCGAGATCAAGCCCTTTCGGCAGACGCCCCAAAGTGAACAGTACTTTTTTGGTCACGCGCGCGCACTCACGCGGCAGAAGATCTGTTGTGTCGGGCGCGTCGTCAAGCGCGCGGCCGGTTGCACCGCTTTGGGATCAAGCGTTTCAAAATCAAACGCCCGCACAAGGCTTGCAATGATCAGGACAGCTTCAATACTGGCAAAGGCTGCACCCGCACAAATGCGTGGACCAATTCCAAAGGGAATATAGGCGTTGACGGTCATGTCCTGTTCGCGGTCAGCCGCAAAGCGATCGGGATCAAACACATCCGGATCGCGCCAATAGGCTTTGTGTCGATGCAGCACCCACGGCGCAACAATCACAAGCGCACCGCGTTTGACGCGACGATCACCGAGACGCGTATCTTCCATCGCCACGCGCGGCAAAAATGTAATAGGCGGATAAAGCCGGATCGTTTCGCGAAACACATTGCGCGTGAACACAAGTTTTTTAGTGTGTTCAAAACTGATCGGCCCATCGCCTGCAAGGGAAGCCACTTCTTTGCGGATACGTTTCACCGCTTCGGGTTGCTGGCTTAAGAGATAAAACACCCAGGTGAGGGCGCTGGCGCTGGTCTCATGGCCTGCGAGAAACATCACGCCCAATTGATCAATGAGTTCTTCGCGTGAAAAGCCTTGGCCCTCGTCATCACGCGCGAGCATCAAGGCTGAGGCGATATCATCATAAGATTTACCGCCTTCGCCTGTATGCGTATCAAGCAATTCGCCAATCGCTTTGCGGATCACACGGCACGCCTCTAACACATGTGGCTTTTGGGGAGTTTTCGTAAATGCCTTCTCGATGACAAGGCGGAAAATTTCGACTTGCGCTACGCTTTTTTCAAACAAAGTGAAGGCTTCAAAAACCTCATGCGTCACCTTTTCGGACACGCCCGTTGAAAAGACCGTGCGGCAAATAATATCCGCGGTTAGATGGGACATCAAAAGATCAAGACTGAACGACTCGTGCGTCTCGGCGGCACGGGTCAGCGTTTGAACGCACTCAGCAACGCCCGCTTCCATATCGGGAAAGGCGCGGTTGATTCGCATCATGGTGAGCGACGGATCAACCATCGCGCGTTGGCGTCGCCAAACATCACCCGAGGAGACGAAGATCGAATTGCCGATCAGCGCATCGAGCGCATTCACCATCAAATCGGATTTCGGAAAAATCCCGCGCTCGTCAATAAGCACATCGCGCACGAGGTCGGGGCGGTTGACGATCAGGGTTGAGCGCCGCGACCAGCCCAATGGCCCGATGTCCATCTCATAGGCCGCCCCGGGCAACAGGTTCAACAAATTGCCGTCGCCGCTCGACACCGCGCGAATGAGCGAGGCCAGCGCGGAGCGCGGTGCGGGGCGGGGTGGTTTGAACACTTGCGTTGAACTCTACACAGAAGACCAATCAAATTCGATCAACAATCATGTCAAGTCTCGACGCAGAGTTCAATCCATGCGGGTCTTTAAGCGCGTCATTCGGCCATCCTTCGAAACGCAGCTTCGCCGCTCCTCAGGATGAGGGAGTAAAGAACGGCCTCATGGTGAGGGTGAGAAGCGGTTTGCAGAGCAAACGAAAAGGTCCAGTGGACCTTTTCGAGCGACGAACGCCCCGAGCGCAAGCGAAGGGCCGGACGAAGGGCCGTCTCGAACCACGCGCCACGTGAGCTCTATGATCCACATCCCCCCAAGACCTCCAAAGCCACGAATTGCCATTTTCACTTCGTGACAAAAAGCGTTATAAATTAATCCGCTTGCGGCGGGTTTAACGGGTTGCCTCCATGTTCAATGATCTGACGATCCATGATGTCTTCCGCATCTTTATCGGGTTTCACATCGCAACGGGTGCCACAGGCGCGCTCGTCTTTTGGGTGCCGGTCATCGGACGCAAGGGCGGGGCTGTGCACCGGCGGTGGGGGCAGGTGTTTACCCATGTGCTTCTCGTCACCGGAAGTCTCGCGATGATCATGAGCCTCTTCACGCTTTATGATCCGCTCGGCACCCATCCGCATCTCGCCGATAAATTCGAAGCACCGTTTATTCGCGGCATTTTCGGTTGGATGATGCTTTATCTCGGCATCCTCACCATCAATCTCACATGGTATGGCTGGCTTTGTGTCGTGCACAAACAGAATCGCGCCGCGATGCGCGAATGGCGCAATCTCGCGCTGCAGCCGATTCTCATTCTCGCGTCGTTGAATTGCGCGCTGCAAGGCTTGCGCATCGATCAATATCTGATGGTCGCGATTTCCCTTGTGGGCTTTGCCACAGCAGGCACCAATCTCTGGTTTCTTTATAAGCCAAAACCCGCACCAAAAGATTGGCTCAAGGAGCATTTGAAAGCGCTCGTTGGTTCCGGCATTTCGGTCTATACCGCGTTTATGGCCTTTGGATCGGTGCGTATTTTGCCAGCATTGGCGCTTAACCCGATCATGTGGGCGATCCCGCTTTCAACGGGTATCGCGATCATTCTTTATCACTGGTGGAAGATTGATCGCTTCAGGCCCTTCTATGCGTTTCTCTTGAAAACGCCGGCGTGAGGTTTAACGCCGATAATCACGCGCCGCGGGGATAAGATCCGCAACAACTTTGGCCGATGAAATCACGCCCGGAATACCGGCGCCCGGATGCGTGCCTGCACCGACGAGATAAAGGCCTTGCACCTCTTCTGAGCGATTATGCGGCCGGAACCACGCGCTCTGAAAGAGTTGCGGTTGCAATGAAAATGCAGCGCCTTTGTAAGACAATAAGCGATCCTGAAAATCTTGCGGTGTGAGCATGCGCGAGGTCACAATATGCTTTGAAAGATCAGGCATCACTGTTTCTTCCAGGCGGCGCTCGATTTTTTGACGATAAATCTCCGCCTCTTTCGACCAATCCGTTTCACTTTCCAGATGCGGCACAGGTGAGAGCACATAAAACGCATCGCAGCCGGGTGGGGCGAGTGATGGATCGGTCATGGTTGGGCGATGCAAATAAAGACTGAAATCATCCGCCAGTTTTTTGCGGTTGAAGATGTCCTTGAGCAATTCATTGTAACGCGGCCCAAGCACCATCATGTGATGATAGACATCGTCATAGCGGCGATTGGTGCCGAAATACCAGACAAACAAACTCATTGAATATTTTGCGCGCGCGAGCTTGGCATCGGTCCATCGTTTACGCGGCTTATCTTTCAGCAAATGCCGATAGGTTGTGGCCGCATCGGCATTGGAGATGACAAGGTCCGCCGCTATCTCTTCGCCCGTTGTAAGCCGCACACCGGTTGCGCGGTTCTCTGCTGTCGTGATTCGATCCACCGTCGCATTCAACCGGATCGTGCCGCCCATATGCTCGATCAAGCGAGCGAGTCCTGTGATCAGCGCGCCGGTTCCCCCCATCGCAAAATGGACGAGATGCAAGCGTTCAAGATGCGCGATCAGACAATAATAGGCTGTGGTTGTCAGCGGATTGCCGCCGATCAGCAAAGGGTGAAAGCTGAACGCAATCTTTAATTTCTCATTGGTGAAATAATCACCCACCAAGCCGTAAACCGAGCGATAGCCTTTAAGGCGGATCAGATCCGCCGCCGAGCGGATCACCGCCATGAAATCATGAAAAGGTTTGTCAGCAAGTTCGGTAAAGGCGACGTTATAAATATCTTTGCTTGCCGCGATAAAGCGATCAAAGCCTGCGACATCTTCGGGCGCAAAGCGGCGCACTTCTTCTCGCATACCGTCAACGGAGGCGACGCAATTCAGCACCGTTCCGTCATCAAAGCGGATGGTGTAGAACGGATCGATGGGCCTCAAATCAATATCATCGGAGAGGGTGCGGCCGGCCAGTGTCCAGAGTTCTTCGAGCAGATAGGGCGCGGTGATGATGGTGGGCCCCGCATCAAAGGTGAAACCATCTTGCCGATACACATAAGCGCGGCCGCCCGGTTGATCGAGCTGTTCGATCACGCTCACGCGCCAGCCCTTCGCCAACAGACGAATGGCGGCGGCAAGCCCGCCAAAGCCCGACCCAATCACCAAGGCATGCGGTTGATCCTTCACCGACGATCATCCTTCTCAATGGCTTTACGGAAGCGCTGCAATCCGTAAGCGACAATCGCAATCACGATCGGAATTGACCACGCGGTGACAAGATCGAGATTGATCTCGCGGCCCGTTGCCTTCACGCCCTTGGCCGCATAGCTCACAAGCCCGACAATGTAATAGCTGATCGCCGCCACCGAGAGGCCTTCAACGGTCTGCTGCAAGCGTAATTGTAAATTGGCGCGCCGATCCATGGATTTCAGCACTTGCTGATTTTGCTTTTCACGCGTCACATTCACGCGTGTGGACAAAAGCACTGTGGTGCGCCCCACGCGATCGAGTATCGCTTCCAGCCGCGTCGATGTCGTGCGGCAGGTGGCCATCGCCGGTGACAGGCGCCTTTCATTGAATTCGCGGAAGGTCTGCAAACCTTCAATCCGTTGCTCGCGCAATTCGTCCACTCTTTGCTCAACCAGCGTGTGATAGGCATTTGCGGCACTGAAACGATAATGCGTGTCGCTGCGGGTTTTCTCCACCTGCGCCTCAAGCCGCGTGATGCGATCAAACAGAAGCGGTTCGTCTTCTTCTTTGGCATCTTGCACGGCGCTGATGATCGACAGCAATTCGCCTTCCGCCTGCTGCAAGATCGGCCCCAGCGCGCGCGCGACCGGGAAGGCGAGCAGCGCCATCATGCGATAGGTTTCGATTTCCATAATCCGTTGCACGAGGCGACCCAATTGGCGCGGCGTCAATCCGTCATCATAGACGATCAATCGCCCGAATCCGTCGTCATGGATGCGAAAATCCGTAAGCGCCAAGCCTTTGCCGCCCGATGTCATCGAGCCGATCAGCGCATTGCCGCCAAAATGCTGTTCGGCAATCGTCTCAATGGCAAGCGCCTCTTTGGATTGTTTCACCAGTACCGCGTGATTGGCGGCAATCACTTGGCCGGGCAGGGTGGCGAGCCAATCTGGCGGCACCGCTTTGATGGCAGGATCGGCAAAGGGCGTGGCTTCTGCGCCGCTCACAAAAAATTTATAGCGCAGAAATTCCGTATGCCGTTCCCATTTGATGCGGAAGGCGCCGAAATCCGCGCTGTAGTGGTTTTGATCTGGTTGAGGGGCCGGCGCGCCAAAGCGCGCGGCCAGAGCCGCAAGCGCGGCAATATCCGCAGCGCGGTCGCCTTCCGATACAAGCGCCAAATAAGAAAGACGCATCGGCGCGGTAAGTTGCTCGGGCGGACGCGCATGCACCTCGTCATTAAGGGCACGCCGTTGCGCATGGTCGGCGGGTATCATGCGGATCTCCCTGCAGTGAACATATCTGTACCCGATACGTCTGCCACGCCGTTTGGATTGCCGATCAGGTCGGCGGCGCGTTTGGGGTCTTCCTCATGGGCAAGATGGCCAAGCCCCGAAAGCGTCACAACGGTGGCATGAGGGGTCACGCGCGCAACATCATCGGCCGTTTCAGGCGGAATGGTTTTATCGCGCATCGCTTTGACCAGAACCAAAGGTGTTTTCAAGCGTTCAAGCATGCCGCGTACGCCTGTCAAATCCCATTCGGCCATCATGGTCAGCGTGCCCGATATATGGCTTTCATTGGAAAAAAGCCGCGCGTAAAAATCAACGCCGCGCGCATCGATTTTGGAGCCGGTTGAGTCAAGCAAACGCTCTACCGCTGCGCGATCAACCAGTCTCGAAAAAATACCGTTCAAAAAGCCGAAAGAGGCGATGAGCTTCGCAAGTGGCGAGAAAAATTGTCCGACAGGTCCGGCAATCGGAAAAAACGCACCATTGAAACTCACAAGCCTTTGCGGTGTGATGAGCGCTTGATCAATCATTTCAAGCGCCACAACCGCTCCGGCGGAATGGCCCACAACAATCTCCGGCGCAATTCCTAATGTTTTGAGCAGCGCACCAACAGCGCGCGCCATGCCTTTGAGGGAGAGGTCTGTGCGGCTTGCATATTTTGTAAAACCATGGCCGGGCAAATCAGGCACAATCACTTGATGATGCGTGGCGAGCAACGGCATCACATCGCGCCAGCTATGGCTTGAGGCACCCGTGCCATGCAGAAGCAGAATAGGGCGACCCGTTCCCTGAATTTGCACATGCCAATCAAGCCCGCCTGCTTTGACAAAGCGGCTTGCGGTGCGGTTGGGCCAATCAAGCCCGTCGCGGTCAAAGCGCAGTGCCTTTGTCATCGAAGCCCCTTTGCTTTTTGCAAAGGTGACCCTTTCATCGCCGCACCCACATGCGCGGAAATATCATCCGCTTCGGCATAAGGCAGCGGCAGATAAAGTGCGGCCATGGCATGGGCTAACGTCTTTGCTGCCCCATCGGGGCGATCGGATAAATCAATCACAAGGCTTTTCAAACCGGAGCGCTTCAACGCGCCCGCAGCCTCTTCTGATTCAGCCAGCGCGCGTGTTTTATCAGGCGTTCCGTCACGCGTGATATTCGCGCGCCCATCGGTCAAAAACACAGCGATCGGCACGCCGCCGCCGCGTTTGATTTGTTCGGCCAGCGCGAGCGTTGTACCAATCGCGGCGGCAAGCGGTGTGCCGCCACCGCCGGGCAATTCGGCAAGACTTTTTTTCGCGCGTTGTAGGGAGCGTGTGGGGGCCAAAAGAATCTCGGCCTGTTTGCTGCGAAACGCAATCAGGGCCACACGGTCGCGGCGCACATAGCAATCGGCCAGAATAAGCTCCACCGCTCCTTTGGCTTCTGCCAATCGGCGAATGGCGGCAGAGCCCGAGGCATCCACCACAAATATGGCCGTCGTTTCGCGGCGCTCTTTGAAACGCCGCACACGAAAATCATCCTTGCGTACAAGCACACCCGTGCGCTCAGGGCTCGTCCGACGACGCAAGCTCTGCCAAGGGGCTGCCGCACGCAAAGTTTCAACAAGATCAAGACGCGCACCGCTTCGGGGGTCGCCCCGTCGTGCACCCATCGGACGACCGCGCGTTTTGCCTGGTTTGGCCGCGTCTGCACCCGCACCCGCACGCCCTTGTCGGCCAAAGGCTGCGGCATCGAGCTTTGAAAGCAATCCATCCGGCAAATGCGCTTTGATGGCGTCCAAGACACGATCGGCCAAAGCGCCCCCTTCGCCTTGATCGTCTTGTGCCTCATCCTGTTGAGCCGACTCATCCGGCGCTTGATCGGGCGGCTCTTGGTGCTCATCCGTGCTTTGATCTTCAACGCTTGGAAAGCGCGTCGCACGCGGTGCAAGCACAAGGCGCGCGGCAATCGTTGCATCCTCATCTGTCGCGTGGTCACGTCCGTCAAATGCGGCATGAAGCCGGGCAACGCGCAGCGCAAAGATCAGCGCGCGTGGTGAGGCAACGCCCAGCATCATCGCGGTTTCACCCAGCGCTTGATCAATGGTTGCTGGAACGCTCACACGCGCCGCATGTGCGGCAAGCGTGCCGTCCAACACATCGCCCGGTTGCAACAACGCAACGCCTTGATCGGGATTGATGCGAAACGCCATGCGTTCCGAAAGGCATTTCGGCAAGGCCTCATCCTCTGCAAGGCTTTCGTCGCAGGCGATCACACCAAAGCCTAACAGAGACGCGTCATCAATCGCCATGGCGATGCGCGCGGCTTTTTCTGTGCTCAAACGCTCGGCCGTTAAAAGTTGCATCGCGCCCCCTTGCGCCGCACCGATGAGTCCTTGCGCGGCGATGGGCTTGCCAGCGGCAAGGGTTGCAGCGAGATCAAGTCCGCCTTCAAGGCGATCCGCAGAGACATGCGCGGGCACGGTGACCAAAGGTTTTGTGGAACCGATCAGACTTTTGAAACAAGCGAGAAACGCATCTCGTCCCGGACCGGGCGACCCGACAAGTGCGACGCCTCCCAATCCGATGGGATCAACCGCCAGAAGATGGCAGATGATCACCGCGTCTGCGGACGCATCGCGCAAAGCGGCGTCCTCGGTCGCGCTCATCCGAAGAGCTCCGCAACCGCGCGATCAATCCGCGTTTGTGATCCCGTTTCATCAAGCGGATTGCGCCGCAAGCGGTGGCGCAATGCGGGTCCGGCCATCCGCTTTAAATCATTTTCACTGGCGCTCTTGCGTCCTTCAAAAGCGGCCAAGGCGCGTGCGGCGCGCATGATGGTCAGCTGGCCACGCAGCCCATCGGTTTGCAGCGCAAGGCAGAGTTCAGCCGCACGTTCCATGACCTTGTCCGGCAAAGCGACATCGTCAACTTTTTTGCGGGCGGTCACAATGCGGCGGCGCAGGGCTTGATCTTCATCGTGCCATTCTGCGCCAAAGGCATCAGGGTTCGCTTCATAGGCAAGGCGTCGGCGCGCAATCTCAACCCAGCTCGCCACATCGCTCGGTGTGCGTACATCAACCGAAAGGCCGAAACGGTCGAGCAATTGCGGGCGCAATTCACCTTCTTCGGGGTTGCCGCTGCCAATCAACACAAAGCGCGCGGGATGGCGAATGCTCAACCCTTCGCGTTCAACCACATTCTCGCCCGATGCAGCCACATCCAGCAGCAGATCGACAATGTGATCTTCAAGCAAATTGACTTCGTCAACATAGAGATAACCGCGATTGGCCTGCGCGAGGAGGCCCGGCTCAAAGGCTTTTTCGCCTGAGGCCAGCGCGCGTTCAAGATCAAGCGCACCCACCACGCGATCTTCAGTGGCGCCAAGCGGCAGATCAACAACCGGTATCGGAATCTTTTTCGATTTCGGTTTTACTTTTTTGCGGCAGGCATCGCATTGCGCTTGTGATGACGCCGGATCGCAATGATAGGGACAATCGGCCACGGCATCGATGTCGGGCAGCAGAGCGGCCAATGCACGCACAGCGGTTGATTTGCCCGTGCCGCGATCACCGAAAGCGAGCAAACCGCCGATCATCGGATCAACCGCGGTCAACAAAAGCGCGAGCTTCATCTCGTCTTGGCCCGCTATGGCCGAGAAGGGAAAACGTTGAGCCATGAGTTCAGGCAACCTTTCGCGCGGTATTCGTCTTGAGCGCGAGCACGCGCGCGGCAATCGAGAGTGAATCAAGTCCTGCATCGGCTAATTGCTCGGCGGGAGAGCCATGCGCAATAAAACGATCAGGCAGTGTGAGTGGTTCGATATGGCTTGTGCCGAACAGGCCGACACGCGCCAAATGTGTCAGCACATGGGCGGAAAATCCACCGGCAGCCCCTTCTTCCACCAAGAGCACCAAACGATGCGTACGAACGATTTTTTCAATCAAGTCTGTGTCGATGGGCTTGGCGAAGCGCGCGTCAACCACGCTTGCGGAAATACCATGGTCGCGCAAACTGTTCGCCGCAGCCAAACAGGCAGGCACGCGTGAACCGAGCGCGATCAGCGCAACGTCTTCGCCTTCAACCAGAATGCGCCCTTTGCCAATTTCAAGCGGCGTATTGTTTTGTGCATCATCGACGCCTGCACTCTCGCCGCGCGGATAACGGAACGCGATCGGGCCGTCATCATAGGCGGCAGCAGTCGCCACCATCCGACGCAATTCGCTGGCGTCTGAAGGTGCCATCACAATCATATTCGGAACCGTCGACAAATAAGCGAGATCAAAAGAGCCCGCATGCGTTGCGCCGTCTTGTCCCACCAGACCAGCGCGATCAATCGCAAAACGGACCGGCAGATTTTGTAGCGCAACGTCATGAATGAGTTGATCATAAGCGCGTTGCAGAAAGGTCGAGTAAATCGCGCAAAACGGTTTTAAGCCTTCGGTCGCAAGGCCTGCTGCAAAGGTCACAGCATGTTGCTCGGCAATGCCGACATCAAAACACCGTTCCGGAAACGCCGCGCCGAATTGATCAAGTCCGGTACCCGACCCCATCGCCGCGGTGATGGCTACAATCGCGGGATCGTTCTTTGCGGCTCTGATCAAGGCATCGGCAAAAATCTGCGTGTAAGTCGGGTTGGAAGGAGCGGAGACTTTGAAGTCCAACGTCTCCGTATTGAACGGACCCACCGCATGATAATGTTCTTTATCGGGCTTTGAAAACGGATGGCCGCGGCCTTTTTCGGTGACCACATGCACAACCACCGGACCGCTTTCCTCTTCATCGCGCAGTATGGTGAGTGTGGTCACGAGTTCATCAAGATTATGCCCGTCAATCGGACCGATATGACGAAACCCGAGCGTTTCAAAAAAACTGCTCGGACCATTTGATCCGTTACGACGTGGTGTCGCCCGCAACGCGTTGAGATGATCAGACAGCGCGCCAACAGCCGGGCCAATCGACATGCAATTGTCATTCACAATCACAATCAAACGGCTTTTTTCTGCACCAGCATGATTGAACGCTTCATAGGCCATGCCGCCCGTGATCGCGCCATCGCCGATCACCGCAATGACGTGATTCTGATCGCCTTTGAGATCGCGACCCACCGCCATGCCGAGGCCGGCTGAAATCGACGTCGAGGAATGCGCGGTACCAAACGGATCATAAGCGCTTTCGCTGCGCTTGGTGAAACCGTAAAGCCCGTCTTTTTTCCGGATGGTCCGGAGCGCCTTGCGACGCCCCGTCAAAAGCTTGTGCGGATAGGCCTGATGGCTCACATCCCAGATTAGTCGATCCTTCGGCGTCTCGAACACGTGGTGTAGCGCGACGGTGAGTTCCACAACGCCAAGGCCCGCACCGAAATGGCCGCCGGTCTCCGATGCTGCGTTGATGATTTCTTTGCGCACCTCGCCCGCCAACCGTTCGAGATCGCGCGGATCGAGCGCTCGTATATCGGACGGATCGACCAGCCGGTCGAGGACGGGTGTCAACATATCCATACGTGAAACCGTAACATCCAATTGACAGTCAAACAATGGGGACTGTGGAGGGCGGCCCCCAAGAATATCACACCGGCAGAATTCCGATTTGATGAGTATCCGAAAGAAGAGTTTTGCGGTCTCATCGACGCCTCTTTATGACCTCATCAACCGGTCATAATGACCCGATTGACGCGCTATTCGGCGGCCATCAGCACCGCGTCGGATTGATCGAGCTTATGGCGGATTTGCGTCACGAGCAGCGTCTGATCAGGGGCGCAATTGTCATAAGTCAGCGCTTCACCCGTCCGGATCGGCTTGATCACCCGTGCGCCCTCGGCCAGTCCCAACGGGATGGTGCCTGCGGCGCGCGCTTCGGGATGCGTCATGGCCCAGGCGCGGTATTGGGTTTCACCAATCTTTCCAAGGACTTCACCGGCGGCAAGGTCGCGTTTGGCCAGCGTTGTGGCTTCCGCCACCGGCCGGTCGAGCGGCACCATATCCGCCATGCCATAAAGGGCGGCGCGGGCGGCGGAGAGCGGCGCTTCGAGACTTGTGAGATGAAACGGGCGGAACAGGCAGAAATAGGGGCCTTTGCCCACTTTCAAATCAGCCATCCGCTCAACCACCCGCGGATTATCCGACTCAACCACGCAGAAAACGCCCGGCGCCACACCTTTTCCGGTCGAATAATCGACCCGGCCTTTGCCCGAAAGCACCCCGCCATCCCGCTTCGGGATCAGCGTATCGGCCAGTGTTTCGCGCGCGGCGGCAGGGCCATGCATGCCCGGCCGGTCAGGGATCAGCCCCGTGGCATTGGCGATAGCGACCATTTCAACCATGGTTTTGGAGCCGTCGACAAATTCCACCAGCATGCGCGGATTCATGTTCCGGGCGCGCGCTTCTTCCTCGTAATCGGCCGGAACGGCGTCAAATTTCAAGGGGTTATTCTTGCCTTTGCCCGCGCAGACAATGTCGAGCGCCAAGGATTGCGCAAAGCCGATGAGTTCAATCGCCGCCGCCGGCTCATCGCCTGCCGCGCCTGTGTAAATCACCCCCGCAGAACGCGCTGCGGCGTGTAGATAGCGGCCGATGGTGATGTCGGCCTCCACATTCATCATCACCATGTGCTTGCCATTGCGGATCGCGCTGAGCGCAATCGCGGTGCCTGTATTCGGGTTGCCGGTGGCATCCAGCATCACATCGATCCGTCCGGCGGCGGTCAGCGCCTCGATATCGTCGGTAATCGCCAGAGCGCCCCGCTCAATCGCCGCATCAATGGCTGTGGCATTGCGGGCAATGGAAATCCGGTCGCGGCGATGGCCGACGCTCACTGCCATCGCAATCGCATTATCAATGTTGCGCACCGCGATCCCGCCGAGCCGCATCCCGGGGATCCGACCCACCTGAACGGCGAGGTCCGTGCCCATTTGCCCGGCACCGACTACCCCAATGGTAACCGGTCGCCCGTCCGCCTGCCGGCGTCCAAGATCTGCAAGAAGCGGAGAGACATTGGCTATCATGTCACAACTTTCTGACGGTTTAATATGTCAAGACAAGTTAACACTTTTCGACGTGACGCCGACGTTAAGCGCGAAGATGGTCTTTCGGCAAGACCTGATTTTCGTATCGCACGATGAACAAAAGTGCCGCAACCGGGGCTGAAGCGCAAGAAAACGGGTTCAATCGCTGAAATTCGACAGATTTGGGGAGAGCAGGGCGTCCGTCCTTGTTCGAACGTGAATTTCGCAGCGATCTCAGGTATAAAACAAGTGACGAATCAAAGATTTCCGCCCGTTTTCCGGTAAGGACCCCCACTCTCATGACCGATCATACCAGCCGCGACGAGGCCGCTGACGCCTATGGTGCAGAATCCATCAAGGTTTTGAAGGGCTTAGATGCGGTCCGCAAACGGCCAGGCATGTATATTGGCGATACCGACGATGGGTCTGGCTTGCACCACATGGTCTATGAGGTGGTTGATAATGCGATCGATGAGGCGCTGGCCGGCCATGCCGATCTCGTCACAGTGACGCTTAACGCCGACGGTTCGGTCACCGTTACCGACAATGGCCGCGGCATTCCAACCGATATTCACCCGTCCGAAGGCGTTTCAACCGCTGAAGTCATCATGACCCAGCTCCATGCCGGTGGAAAATTCGATCAGAACTCCTATAAGGTTTCCGGCGGATTGCACGGCGTGGGCGTGTCGGTCGTTAACGCGCTTTCGGAATGGCTTGTCTTGCGTATTTGGCGCGGTGGTCAGGAATATCGGATGCGCTTCACCCATGGCGTGGCTGATGCGCCGCTCGAAGTGGTAGGCCCTGCGGATCGTCGTAATGGCACCGAAGTTACCTTCAAAGCGTCGCCCGAAACATTTACGATGGTTGAGTTCGATTATGGCACGCTTGAACATCGGTTACGCGAACTCGCTTTTTTGAATTCCGGCGTTCACATCATTTTGACGGATGCGCGGCATTCGGAAGTGATCAAGCAAGACATGGTCTATGAAGGCGGTCTTCAGGAATTTGCACGCTATCTCGATCGTGCCAAATCACCGCTTATCAAAGACCCGATCTATGTCACGACCGAGAAGGATGGCATTACGGTTGAAGTGGCGATGTGGTGGAATGACAGCTATCACGAAAATGTGCTCTGCTTCACAAACAACATTCCACAACGGGATGGCGGAACGCATCTTGCCGGCTTCAGGGGCGCGTTGACGCGTCAAGTCACGTCTTATGCCGAAGTGTCGGGTATCGCGAAAAAGGAAAAAGTATCGCTGACGGGCGATGACACCCGTGAAGGCTTGACCGCCATTTTGTCGGTTAAAGTTCCTGATCCGAAATTCTCATCTCAAACAAAAGACAAACTCGTTTCATCGGAAGTGCGCCCCGTTGTGGAAAGCGCACTCGGTGAAGCGCTTGCAACATGGTTTGAGGAGCATCCGGCGGATGCACGCACCATTGTCGGCAAAGTGGTGGAAGCCGCCGCTGCGCGCGAAGCCGCACGCAAGGCGCGTGAACTGACGCGGCGCAAGGGCGCGCTTGATGTTGCCAATCTGCCGGGCAAACTCGCCGATTGTCAGGAACGCGATCCGGCCAATGCGGAAATCTTCATCGTCGAGGGTGACTCGGCTGGTGGCTCTGCCAAGCAAGGCCGCAATCGCGAATATCAGGCGGTATTACCGTTGCGTGGTAAAATCTTGAACGTCGAGCGTGCACGATTCGACAAGATGCTCTCGAGCCAGGAAATTGGTACGCTGATCACAGCGCTGGGCACGGGCATCGGCAAGGATGAGTTCAACATCGAAAAATTGCGCTATCACAAAATCATCATCATGACGGATGCTGACGTCGACGGTTCGCATATTCGTACGCTGCTTTTGACGTTTTTCTTCCGGCAAATGCCGCAACTCATCGAGAATGGTTATCTCTATATCGCGCAGCCGCCGCTCTATAAGGTGGCTCGCGGCAAGTCGCAGCAATATCTTAAAGATGAACGCGCGCTCGAAGATTATCTGATCGAAAACGGAATCGAAGGCGCTATTTTGCGCCTTGAATCTGGTGAAGAGCGGTCCGGTCTTGATCTCAAGAAATTGATTGATGAAGCGCGTCTTGTTCGCACGGTTTTGGGCGGCCTTCACTCGCGCTATGATAAGGGTGTGGTGGAGCAGGCTGCGATTGTTGGTCTTTTGAAACCGGTAGGTGATGCAGCGAGCGCTGAAAAAAGCGTTGCCGATCTCGCAGCGCGTCTTGATGCGATCGCGCAAGAGACGGAACGTGGCTGGACGGGCCGGATTGAAAAGAATGGTATCGTTCTTGAGCGCACGCTACGCGGCGTAAAACAGGTTGCGACTTTGGATTCAGCCTTGCTCGCATCGGCCGATGCGTTGAAGCTCGCTGATCATGCCCAAAGTCTTGCGGAAGCCTATGGCAAACCCGCAGCTCTATCCCGCAAGGGTGACGACACGATTGTAAATGGCCCGACCGCGCTTTTTGATGCGGTTACGGCTGTGGGCCGTAAGGGGCTCACCATGCAGCGCTATAAAGGTTTGGGTGAGATGAATCCCGAACAGCTTTGGGAAACAACGCTCGACCGCAATGTGCGTTCGCTTTTGCAAGTGAAGGTTCGTGAGGCTGTTGATGCCGATGACATCTTCACTAAACTGATGGGTGATGTTGTGGAGCCGCGTCGCGAATTCATTCAGACCAATGCGCTGAGTGTTGCGAATTTAGACGTTTAACTCGAGCCTTTTGTGAAACGCTCTCCATCTGCTTTCGCCTCGCGCGATTATCGCTTCTTTTTTGCCTCCCGCGTGTTGTCGGCCTTGGGGCATCAAATGGAAGTGGTGGCGCTGGGATGGCTCGTCTATTCCATGACCAATAGCGCTTTTGCGCTGGGTCTGATTGGGTTGGCATCCTTTCTTCCCGTTCTTGTGATGTCGTTGATCTCGGGCCATGTTGCGGACCAGTTTGATCGGCGTAAAATTGCGATGGCCTGTTATGGCCTCATCACGCTTGTTTCTGTGGGTCTCATCGTCTGCGCGATGATTGGGCGCGATGCGCTTTATGTCGTCTATGCTTTGACGATTGTGCTCGGCATTGCGCGGTCTTTTTCTAATCCCGCCACGCAGGCTTTGATGCCCACTTTGGTCGAGCGTGACACGTTGCCGAACGCGATTTCATGGAGCACATCTGCGTGGCAGACCGCGTCGATTGTGGGGCCTGCTTTGGGCGGCTTGCTTTACGCGCTGGGACCAGCGGTCGTATTCAGCATAGCGGGCTTGATGTTCATCGCGTCAGCCTTGTCGATTAAATCCATTCGTACCAGACGGGCGCCTCAACAGCGCGAACCAGCCACATTGGGCGCGGCACTGGCTGGGATTCGCTTCATGCGTGAGAAGCCCGTGATTCTCGGCGCCATTTCACTTGATTTGTTTGCGGTGTTGCTTGGCGGAGCGACGGCGCTTTTACCGATTTACGCTCGCGATATTTTGATGACTGGACCTTGGGGGCTCGGTCTCCTGCGCGCCATGCCGTCTCTTGGCGCGGTGTTGATGGGCGTTTGGCTTGCGCGCTTTCCCCTTGAGCGGCGTGCTGGGCCGCGCATGTTGATATCGGTCGCCGTTTTCGGGATGGCGACCATTGTATTCGGTCTTTCGACGCATATTCTTTTATCAATGGCGGCGTTGTTTGTGCTCGGTGCGTCAGACATGATCAGCGTCTATGTTCGTCAGACGCTGGTGCAAGGCGAAACACCCGATGCGATGCGCGGTCGCGTGTCTGCTGTCAGTACCGTTTTCATTGGTGCATCCAACGAGCTCGGCGAATTTGAAAGCGGTATGATGGCTGCGGCGCTAGGCACCGTACCTTCCGTTGTTTTGGGTGGTGTCGGAGCGATTGCGGTGGTGATGCTCTGGGCGTGGTTATTTCCTGCTTTACGCAAGCGCGATCATTTGATCCATTCTTGAGATTGGCGCCTATTCAGCGGGATCGCGCGGCAGGAGCCGAACGATTTTATCAGTCGCGTTGTCAGCGTCGGCGCTTGCATCCTCAAGCTCCATCGCAGCGATTTTTCCGCTTCGTCTTGCAATCGCGTCGGTCGAAGTGCTGATTTGTTGAAGATCAGATTGCGCTTGATTGAAGTGCGTCGTGAGTTTCCCAACGCGTTCATTTAAACGCCGCACATCGTCCAAAATCTTGCCGACTTCGATCTGAACCAGATGGGCTTGCTCGCGCATCCTTGAATCTTTCACAATCACTTGCAGCATTTGTACGGCCATCATCAGAAGCGATGGGGAGGCAATCATAATGCGGGCGCGTTGGGCCTTCTGCACAATGTCGTCAAAAAACTCATGCAGGTCTGCATAGATCGATTCAGAGGGCACAAACATGACGGCAAGTTCTTGTGTCTCGCCGGCGAGAATATATTTTTCTGCAATGTCCTTGATATGGGTCTGCACGTCGGCTTTGACGCGAGCTGTAGCGAGTTTTTTCTCCTCATCGGTCTTCGCATCGCGGAACGCGGTGATGCTTTCGAGCGGAAATTTGGCATCGACAATCAGCGGGCGCGGATCATTGGGCAGGCGAATAATACAATCCGGCCGTTTGCCGCTTTTGAGTGTCGCTTGAAATTCATAGGTTTGCGGCGGCAGCGCATCGCGGATAATCGCTTCCATTCGGCCTTGACCGAACGCACCACGCGCCTGTTTGTTGGCGAGCACGTCTTTGAGCGTCAGAACTTCACTCGTCAAAGAGGTAAGATTTTTTTGTGCCGCATCGATCACCGCGAGCCGTTCATTGAGTTTTGACAAACTCTCCGTTGTCTCTTTGACGTTTTCCTTCAACCCGTCGCCGACGCGATTTTGCAAACTGTCAAAGCGCTGACCGACGCTGTGGGTCAAGGTCTCGATCCGGCCAGTGACTTCCGATTGCAAATGTTTAAGCGCCGCCATTTCTTCATCGAGCCGTCTTTGGCGTTCAAAGGTGGCGGCCACTTCGAGCAGGCGGTCTTCACGCGCCTGACGAAGTGTAAGCCCCATCCAGACGAGGAGCGCCAGCGTGCCAAGTCCCAATCCAATCAGCGCAATCTCTCCGATGACACCCATGCCCGCCTGCGCCTTCCTGAAGTTGGATTAGATCTGTCAGACCCTAGCAAAGCTGAGAAGGACGATCAAGAACAAAGCACGAACAGTTTGACGAAAGCCGCGCGCGTGATTATCTCACGCTTTATGACCATTCGCCCTCTCATCATCCTTCCCGATCCGCTCTTGCGTCAGCTTTCCGATCCGGTCGTCGATCTCGACGGGCGCGTGAAGACACTGATCGATGATATGTTCGAAACCATGTATGAAGCGCCGGGCGTCGGCTTGGCCGCTGTGCAGGTTGGTGTCACGCAGCGTATCGTCACAATGGATGCCACGCGGGGTGACGATGAGAAGCAGCCCCTCGCGCTGATTAATCCCGAGATCATCTGGTCGTCCGATGATCTCAAGGATTATGAAGAGGGGTGTCTTTCCATTCCCGATTATCACGAAATTGTCATCCGTCCGGCCAAAGTGGGCGTTCGCTTTTTGACGCTCGCCGGCAAGGTTGAAGAGCGCGAGATGGAAGGCCTCGCGGCCACCGTCATCCAACATGAAATCGACCATCTGAACGGCAAATTATTCATCGATCATCTGTCGAAACTTAAGCGTGATCGTGTGTTGAAAAAATTCCAGAAGCTCGCGCGTCATCAGGGCGGCGTATGAGGCGCATGCGATGAGCCTGCGCGTCATCTTTATGGGTACGCCCGATTTCGCCGTGCCGACGCTCTCTGCTTTGATCGGTTCGGGGCATGAGATTGTCGCCTGTTACACGCGCGCGCCGGCGCCTGCGGGGCGTGGCATGGCGCTTAAACTGTCGCCCGTTCATGAAGCGGCAAACCGCTTCTCCCTTCCGGTGTTTACGCCTTCCAGCTTGACGTCTGAGGAGGCGCTTCAAATATTCCGTTCACACAAAGCCGATGTCGCCATCGTCGTGGCCTATGGCATGCTGCTGCCGAAAGCCATTCTCGATGTACCGGAACTCGGATGTCTTAATCTTCATGCATCGCTCTTGCCGCGCTGGCGGGGCGCCGCGCCCATTCAGCGGGCCATCATGGCGGGCGATCACGAGACCGGCGTCGCCGTAATGAAAATGGAAGAGGGGCTTGATACTGGCCCTGTTGCGATGGTGGAACGTCTTGCGATCACGCCTTCACTCACCGCAGGTGAAGCGCATGATCGATTGTCACGCTTGGGCGCGGATTTGATGATCCGTGCATTGGCCGCCTTGTCACGCGGCACGCTCGTCTTTATGCCGCAAGCGCAGACAGGCGTCGAATACGCAAAAAAAATCAAGAATGACGAGTGCCGCATTGATTGGTCAAAGCCTGCCCATGCGATACTCCATCACATTCATGGCCTCTCGCCCTTTCCCGGTGCGTTTTGTTTTGCCGATTTTGGCAAAGGGCCAGAGCGACTCAAAATTTTGCGAGCAGAAGCATGTGACGGGTCAGGTATCGCTGGAACTTTGCTTGATGACACGCTGAGTATCGCATGCGGAACGGGGGCCCTTCGCATTCTTGACCTGCAACGCGCGGGATCAAAACCGATGGCGGCCGAAGACTTTTTGCGCGGTGTTCCGCTGGCGCGCGGTCGAGTGCTGAGCTGATGCCCCGCTACAAGCTCACACTCGAATATGACGGCACGCGCTTTCATGGTTGGCAGCATCAACAAGATGGCACGTCCGTGCAAGAAGCGGTCGAGCGTGCCATTACCAAGTTTTCCGGAGAGACACGGCGGATCACTGCAGCCGGTCGCACCGATACCGGCGTTCATGCCACCCATCAAGTTGCGCATGTTGATCTTGAGCGCGACTGGCCTTTGCGGACTCTCGCCGATGCGATGAACGCACATCTGAAAGGCGTCGGTGTTCAGCTCGTTGAAACACGACGCGTTGCCGATCAGTTTGATGCCCGCATCTCCGCTGTCAAACGGCATTATCTCTATCGCATTGTCAACCGCCGTGCCTTTGCGGTGCTCGATGAAGGACGCGTGTGGCAAGTGAAATGGCCGATTGATCCGGTGCGTATGCAAGCGGGTGCGGATCGTTTGATTGGCAAACATGATTTCACAACATTTCGTGCGTCCGAGTGCCAGGCCAAGAGCCCTCTAAAGACACTTGATCGCCTTGATGTTACGCAGATTGGTCATGAAATTCACATCCGCGCATCAGCGCGTTCCTTCCTGCATTCACAAGTGCGGTCCATGGTTGGTTCGCTTATTCTGGTCGCAACGGGTAAATGGACGCCCGATGATCTCGCCGATGCATTGAACTCTTGCGATCGTTCGCGTTGCGGACCGCTGGCACCGCCGCAAGGTTTATATCTTGTCGGGGTCGATTATGATGGTGCGGATCAAGCCGTATAAAGCGTGAACTCTATAAAGGTTGAACTCATGGACTCTCACGCCGATCTTGACCTGAAGACATCATTCAGCGTCGCGCGTCTCATGGCCGATCTTTTATCGGCCTTGCGCTTTTATTCGCGTCTTCCGGTTCCTACTTTCGGGTTCGAGGGTGATCCGCATCGCGTGCCGGATTTTCGCTCTTTGCCGCGCATTCTGCCTTTGGCGGGGTTTCTCATCGCTTTGCCTTCGGCTCTTATCCTTCTGCTTGCTGGCGGTGTGGGACTTTCGTCTTTGCCCCTTGCCGCGCTTGCGGTTGCAACCTTGGTCATCACCACAGGGGCAATGGCTGAAGATGGATTTTCAGATGTGGCTGATGGTTTCTTCGGCGGGTCGACAAAAGAGCGGCGCCTTGAAATTATGGTAGACAGTCGCGTCGGCGCTTTTGGCGTCTCAGCTTTGGTGCTCGCCCTCATCCTGCGTGTTGCATCGCTTGGCGCCTTGAATGATCATCAGGGCCTGGTTGCGGCGTCTGCCTCATTGCTTGCGGCCGGTGTACTGTCGCGCGTTGCCGGCGTGCTGCCCTTGGTGTTTCTGCCGCCCGCGCGGCCTGGTGGCAAATCAGCAAGCGTCGGTCGCCCGGGCGTCATTGTCACAACGATTGCGGTTATTGGCGCGCTCAGCCTCGGCGCGCTTTGTCTCTTTATCGGGGGAGTTTCCCCACGCATGATATCTGTTGCCCTGCTGTTGGGCCTTGCCAGCGCGTTTCCGGTCATGGTTCTGGCGCAGGCCAAGATTGGTGGACAGACCGGCGATGTCGCAGGCGCCACACAACAGGTCGCGGAGATTGTGGTGCTCCTCGTGCTGTCTGTGGCATAGAATTTAGGTACACAGGAATTCAGGGTATGAACGTCTCCACCCCATGCGTTAAAATCTGCGTCATCGATACCGTCACCGGCTTTTGCATCGGGTGCGGCCGCACGGGTGCGGAGATCGCGCAATGGCCTTTCACGCCCGAGGATGAGCGCGTCACGCTTATGGCCCAGTTACCCGAGCGCCTCAAAGGTATGACCAGCCGGGATGTCCGTGGCGGCCGTACACGCGAACGTGTCCGCAATCGCCAACGCTAAGCACTCAGAACTTTTTTCAATAAAGATTTTAAGCGACCGCGCTCCACAAGAAGCGCAAGACTACGATCATCAGAAAACAACCAAAGGCGACTTCAAGTTTGCGCTTTGGCAAACGATGCGCGAGCTTCACGCCATAAGGTACGGTCAGCATACTGGTGGGAATGAACAACGCCACGCCGATCAGCGACACGAAGCCAAGCGATAGAGGCGGCAATAGATCCATTTTGGGCCAACCCGCATAAACATAACCCAAAGCACCCGGTATCGAGATCAACACACCGAGGCCTGATGATGTTGCAACAGCCTGATGGATGGGGCGACGATAGAGCATCATATAGACATTGCAGAGCTGGCCGCCACCAATGCCCATCAATGAAGATAGAAAGCCGATCACAACACCATAGGCTTTCAACCATAGACCTTGAGGCATTTCGCTTTTGAGCGCCCAATTATCTTTGGCAAGCAACAGTCGAAAGCTCGTGTACGCCGCAATACCAGCGAAGAGTGTCTTGAAGAGAACAGGAGGTGCAATGCGTGCATCCAATGATCCGGCAATCACACCCAGAACTACGGGCAAGGCCCATGCTTTCAGAAGCTCCATATCAACAGCACCTTTCGCAAGATGCGCGCGAAAGGACCGAATGGATGTGGGTATGATGATCGCAAGAGAAGAGCCAATGGCAAGCGGCATGCGTACTTCTTCGGGCACGTTCAACACGCGGAACAGTTCATAAAGAACGGGCACGATGATAATACCGCCGCCAACACCGAAAATTCCGGCAAAGAATCCGGTTGCTGCTCCGGCAATCAAGAGACTGACCGCGAGAAAAGCCAGCGTCTCATAACTCAATCCACTCAACATCAACTTATTCCCTTGTCCTCACGCCGCGCGGTGAGCCTCACGTGAGACATGCGCCATTGCAGCTTTCAATACATCTAATCCTGCGTCCCGCTTTACCCCTTCCGTCGCAAGGTGTCGACGATAGGCGCGTGCGCCCGGTCGGCCTTGGAACAAGCCCAGCAGGTGTCTTGTCATGGCATGGAGCGGAGTGCCATCAGCCAAACACTTTTCGATGTAAGGGAAATAAGCCTCCAACGCCGCAAAACCGTCTTCAACCGGCGCCGCCTCATTAAAAAGCAAAGAATCGACACTCAGTAAAAGCTCAGGATTATGATAGGCAGCACGCCCCAACATCACACCGTCAACATGGGCAAGATGTGATGTCATGGCTTCAAACGTTTCGATCCCGCCATTGATCGCAATCGGATAAACACCCAGTCTTTGTTTCAAACGATAGACGCGATCATAATCAAGCGGTGGAATCTCTCGATTTTCCTTAGGCGATAATCCTTTGAGCCAAGCCTTGCGAGCGTGAACGGTAAGCGCTGCACAACCCGCTGCGACAACGGCATCGGCAAGGCGATCCAACGCTTCTTCCGGATCTTGATCGTCCACACCGATGCGGCACTTCACAGAAACAGGAATGGAAACGGCTTGTGTCATTGCTGCAACACATTCGGCAACAAGCATCGGCGTTTGCATGAGGCATGCGCCGAAATTCCCACCTTGAACGCGATCTGATGGGCAGCCAACATTCAAATTGATTTCATCATAACCATAAGACTCCGCAATACGCGCAGCCTCGGCCAATTGCTGCGGATCAGAGCCACCAAGCTGTACCACAACGCGATGTTCGCTTTCGCTAAATCCAAGCAAGCGATCTCGTGCGCCATGAATGATTGCTGCTGAGGTTACCATCTCCGTATAGAGCGTTGCATGGCGCGTTAGGATACGATGAAACGCCCTGCAATGACGGTCACTCCAATCCATCATTGGTGCAACGGCAAAACGCAGGGATGATAAAGGTAGCTCTTTGCGCATGACGATTATGTCCTCGCGCGCGTTAAAGCCGGCGCAGCATTTAGCATAGCGCGGGTCTTCGCATGCGCAGGTGCTGCAAGGACAGAAGCCATTGCACCGGCCTCAACAATGCGGCCTTGATCGAGGACGACAAGCCGATCGGCGATGCGTATGGCGGCGTTGAGATCATGGGTTATGAAAAGCATGGCGATGCCGTGCATCGCACGAAGTTGATCGAGAAGCGAGAGGATTTGATCGCGGATTTCGAAATCAAGCGCAGAGATGGGCTCGTCCAAAATGAGGAGGCTCGGGCGCACAATGATGGCGCGGGCAATGGCTGCGCGTTGTGCCTGTCCCCCGGAGAGTTGATGGGGAAAGCGGTCCAACAAGCTGAGATCAAGCCCCACCTCATTAGCGGCCTGTTTGATTCTGTTGTCTTCGGGTGCTGCGTTGGCGAGCGGTTCTGCGATGCTTTTGCCTATCGGCCAACGCGGATTGAGTGATCCTGTGGGATCTTGAAACACCATTTGGACGCGACCAATGCGCTCCGGTTCGAACCAAGTGTGTGTTCCCCGATAAGCATGATCAAGACCAGCGAGAATTCTTGCAATGCTTGATTTTCCGGATCCGGATTCGCCAACAAGTGCGGTGATTTCGCCGGCATTAAGCGTGAGCGACACGTCATCAAGCGCGAGACGTTCCTCACGCTTTCGCAATAGTCCTTTTGTCCCAAGAGGGTAGGATTTTCTGATCGCTTGCATATGAACAATAGAATGATCGGGCGAGACAGCGCGATGTAACGAGGGTTTGTGCCCCATGGCAAAGAGTTGTTCGAGTTCGGGCGCAGTACCCGTCTTGAGCGGTAACGCCGCGATCTCCCGGATCTGCCCGTCGCGCATTAGCGCAACGCGATCGGCAATTTGTGCAAGCGCGCTGAGATCGTGACTGATCAGAAGTATGCCCAGGCCTTCTTCGTTAACAAGACGACGCAAGAGCATGAGAATATCATGTTCAATCGTCACATCGAGCGCGGTTGTTGGTTCATCGGCAATTAAAAGGCGCGGCTTTAATGCAAGCGCTGCCGCGATCATCGCACGTTGTCTCTGCCCGCCTGAGACTTCATGCGGATAACGATCAAAGGCATCAATATCCGTCGGAAAGCCGACACGGTTTAGCACGTGTCGGGCTTCATCACGCGCATCGCTTTTTGAAAGGGCTCCACAAAGCTGAAGCGGCTCAGCAACATGATCGCCAAGCGTCATTAGGGGGTTAAAGGTTCCCGCAGGATCTTGAAAAATCAGCCCGATGTCTTGGCCGCGCCATTGAGCAAAACTGCGTTGATCATCAATCGATGTCGTGTGATCCTTGAAAACAAGAGATCCCTTTGCCTTTAAGTTCTTTGGTAAAAGACCTGCTAATGCACGCGCTGTTAGGGACTTCCCTGAACCTGAGGCGCCAATCAGCCCAAGAATTTCTCCCGGTTCAATCGTGAAAGAAACATCCGTCAAGATTGGACGTGATGCGTCTTCAACACAGAGATGGGAGAGTGTGAGGATGCTCATCGCGTCATCCGTCGCGTCTTTTGGGATCGGCGAGATCAGACAAATAGTCACCGAGGCTCGTAAACATAAAAACGAACAGCGCAATAGCTACACCCGGAATGAGCGCAAGGCGCGGCGCAATCGCAATAAGCGTTTGTGCTTCATTCAACATCCGGCCCCAACTGGGTGTTGGGGGTGTCACACCAATGCCAACATAAGACAATCCCGCTTCCGCGAGAATTCCAAGACCAATCTGCGTTGAGATTTGTGCAAGCGCGACGCTCGCGACCAATGGCAAAACATGGCTCATCGCGATCGTAAGATTACCTTTTCCAGCAAGGCGCGCTGCGCGGATAAAGTCTTTCGTCCAAATAGGTCGAGCGGCGCCATAAATTGTCCGCGCGAAAACCGGAATGTTGAACAAGCCAATCGCGAGACCTGCCGTCAAAATACCGGATCCAAAAAGCGTATGGATCAGAATGGCCGTTACCAAAGCTGGGAATGCGAAAATAAAATCATTCAAGCGCAAAATTACTGTGCTCATGATGGATGTGCGCGCTGAGGCCAGGAGGCCAAGAGGCAGGCCAATGCTTGCGCCGATGATGACCGCCATCAATGCAACCGAGAGTGATGAAAGACATCCAAAAACAACCATAGAGAGAGAATCTCGTCCCAATTGGTCGGTGCCGAGCCAATGATTGTGAGAGGGCGGCGATAATCTTACATCAAGGCTTATTGCAAGGCCCCGATTAAGTATCTCAGATACCGTCGGGACGACCGCATATACCGCGATAAATACCGCAAGTAATAAGGCGGCGATCCATGCTGTGCGGGGCGTCATGGGAGGGCCTCGCCGCGACGTCTCAAGCGCGGATCAATCAATGTTGCCGCAAGGTCAACCACGGAATTGATCAGGATGACGCTGCCGACGAGCAGCATCGCGACGCCCTTCACAACCGGCATATCTCTTTGATTTATCGCCTGAAAAATCAGTCGTCCGAGTCCGGGAAGGGAGAAGCCGGTCTCCACAATCACCGTGCCCGCGATCAGAAACGCGCATTGCAAACCCATGACCGAAAGGACGGGCAGCATCGCATTGGGCAAAATATGACGCAGTAGGATGGCTTGATCAGAGAGGCCCCGCGCCCGCGCACCAAGAACGAAGTTTTCTTGAGATTTATCAATAACTTCCGCTCTCACAATCCGCGCCAGAATCGCCGCTTGCGGAACCGCCAGCGCCACCATCGGAAGCAGGAGCGACCGCACCGCCGGCCACACTCCTGCCCCCCATCCCGGGAAGCCGCCGGCCGGCAACCAATGGAGCGATACGGCGAAGATCAAGACCAACACAATGGCAAGCCAAATATTTGGAATCGCTAGGGAAATTTGCATACCGGTGCGGATGATCCGATCCGTGGCAGCGTCCTTTTTCAATCCCGCCAGCGCCCCGAATGGGATCGCAATCAGGGCTGTTAAAATTAGGGAAAAAGCCGCCAGCGGCAGGCTAATCGGCAACCGTTCTGCAATCAGGGTCAGCACCGGCGTCGCATAGGTCATGCTTGTCCCGAAATCGAGTCTTACGAGACCCGATGCCCACGAAAAATACTGAATAATCAGAGGTTTATCTAACCCAAGCTGATGCCTCAACGCGTTCAGCGTATCGGGCCGGGCATCGGTGCCGAGCATCAATGTCGCCGGGTCGCCCGGCAACACATCGACCACCAAAAAGATCACGATGCTGGCCAGTACAAAAAACCCAAAAAGACCGATAAGTCTTTGACTTAAAACGCGGATCAGCATGGCGCGGGGCGATCTGTGTCTGGGGGGTGGCCGGTCTTACCTCCATTCAGGCGACCCGCGGCGCGCTGTCAAGGCTTTGATTCAACGAGCGTTTTTCTGGCCAGATCAATGAGTGTTTTTAGGCCCGGCTCGACGATCGCCTCTTCGGCATCCTCAAAACTGAATCGCTCGACCCGCCGCAGGCCTTTTTCTTTATAATCAATGGCTTGCGACTCCACCCGCATGAGAAAGACGTCGACCCGCGCCAATTCCCAATGTCCGGACCGCCTTTTCCAAAAGACGTAGGACCCGAGCGGCTTCTGATCCATTTCACCAAGCAATCCACCCTCTTCGAAGGCCTCTTCGGCAGCCGATTTGATGGGACCTAAGTCTTTGATTGGATTGCCTTTTGGGATCGACCATCGCCCTGAGTCCCGGGTTGTTATCAATATAACGCGCCAGTTGCCATGCGCATCTTGCTCAACCGGAAGTGCTCCGACCTGTTTGATGGTCGAAGGGTCGAGATCCTCATCCCGCGTGCTGGTTGCGCCCATTTTTCTATCCGAATCCAATTCGGCCTCCCGGTCAACCAATCCCCTGAGCTATTTTGCACCTTTCGGATGAATGGATGCCTTGATGCAACCGCGATAACACAACATAATGAGTACGAAAGTCTGGTATTTGCAGTCATAAAAGCAGGCACTTGCGATACTGAATCATACCTCTACGATAAGCGATGATGTCAGTATTCAATGGGGGGATGGGTGACGGATTTCCGGGTTCTGATTGCCGACGACCATCCGATGGTTCGCGGCGCACTCCGTGAGGCGGTCAAAATCATTTTGCCCTCTGCCGTCATTGTCGAGGCCGGTTCGTTTGACGAATTGGTGGGGGCCTTTGCCGGTGGGAAAGACATTGATCTCGTCCTTCTCGATTTGGCGATGCCCGGCGTCCAAGGTTTTTCAGGGTTATTATATTTGAGGGCGTCCCATCCGCAGTCCCCCGTTGCGGTTGTCTCAGGCAATGAGGATCGCACGGTCATTCGACGTTGTATTGAAATGGGCGCGTCCGCCTATCTGCCAAAATCACTTGATCCGAAATCCATGCAGACGGCCATCAAAGCTGTTCTTGATGGGGCCACTTGGACACCTGATGATGTTGATCTTTCCGCGTCTCCCGATCAGGAGACGAGCGATATGGTTCGGCGGCTTGCGAGTTTGACGCCGCAACAGGTGCGTGTGCTGATGATGTTGTCAGGCGGATTACTCAACAAGCAGATCGCTTATGAATTATCCGTTTCAGAAGCGACGGTGAAAGCGCATGTGTCGGCTATTTTGCAGAAACTTGATGTCGATAGTCGCACACAGGCGGTTATTGCCGCATCAAAAATAGCAACCGGCCAATGGGCGGGCGTGTCGCAAGCTTCAACTTAGAATGACAGGGTAATCGTTCCGGTCGGATTGCGGCAATTCAAATTCATGTGAACGTATCGATGGGCCAATTTTGCCAATCCGGTACCGCACGTCCGACAAGATCCATGGGCGATGAGAGATTGTCTTTTTCTAGCCGCTCTATGAGTCCCTTTTTGATGTCATCAATCAATTTCGGGCCGTGATACACAAGGCTCGTATAGAATTGGATCAGGCTGGCACCAGCTTCAATTTTACCAATCGCTGTGCGGGCTGAATCAATTCCACCAACACCAATGAGCGGAAAAGCCTTGTCAGCCCGTATATAGGCTTCCGATAGCATTTTCGTAGAAAGCGGATAAAGCGGCTTACCTGACAAGCCGCCAGATTCAAGGCGCATTCGCTTGTCATGAAGCGTACGCGGCCGTTTGATGGTTGTGTTGGATACGATCAATCCATCGATGCCTCGTTTACGCGCAACATCAACAATATCATCGAGTTCTTGAAGCGATAGGTCTGGGGCAATTTTGAGAAAGAGTGGACGCTTTTGACTGTCCCGACTGGCTTCATCGCGTTCGTGAATGGTCCAAGCGAGAAGATCGTCTAGCACTTCGCGATTTTGCATTGTTCGCAAGCCCGGCGTGTTAGGCGATGAGATGTTTACGGTGAAGTAGGATGCAATTTTTGAAAATGCACGAATACCTTTCACGTAATCACTAACACGATCAGTCGACTCTTTATTCGCGCCGACATTTACGCCGACAATGCCTGGATTTTGTTCTCGCATGGCCAAGCGTTTGAGCATGGCCTCATGGCCATCATTATTGAATCCAAATCGGTTAATGACCGCTTGGTCCATGGGCAGTCGGAAAAGACGTGGCTTTGCATTGCCCTTTTGTGCGAGAGGCGTGACCGTACCCACTTCTACAAATCCAAATCCAAATCCGAGCATCGCATCGGGCACTTCGGCGTTTTTATCAAAACCCGCAGCTAAACCGATGGGGTTTGAAAACTTTAATCCGCATAGGGAAATCGCAAGTCTTGGATCGTCTTGTGCTATTTTTTTTGGGCCAAATTTCTTTAAGGCTTCAATCGTGAGCGTATGCGCTTTCTCAGGGTCCAAACGATGAAGAAGCGGTCTCGCAATTTGAAATAGGCTCTTCATGGCAATAATCCCGTGAAATCATGTGTGCCGTCCGCATTCATCGGTAAGTTGATTGCTGATCGAACAAGTTTAACGTCAAGTGTATCGTAGAGGTGTGGGAATAAATCGCCATTGCGAGACGGTTCATAGTGCAACCCGTCACCCAATTCTTGATCCTCAATCGTCAGCAAAACAAGATGTGCCTGCCCCTGAAAATGCTTGCGGACAGTTTCCTCGACCTGTGCCGCGGTTGAGAAATGAATGAACCCATCCGCGATATCCACCGGTGCACCAACAAATACGCCGTGCTTCAGGGCTTCTGCCCAAAGTGTTTGGGAAACAATTTTATAAATGAACATGTGCCGATTGATCCTACGGAGCTCAGACTAGGGGGCTAAGGGGGCGGGGGGCAAGAAAGCTTCAGAGGGTGTCAACAAGCCTCTTGCCAAGAAGAAGAAAATAAACCTATATTATCTCGATTTCCTGATAAAGTTCTTTTTTGGGGGCATTCCATGTTGACTCATGAACGTATTTGGAAGGCGATTGATTTGCTGGCGGCGCGCAATGGCTTGTCGGCTTCCGGCTTGGCGCGTCGTGCTGGGCTTGATCCCACTGCATTCAACAAATCAAAGCGCGCGTCGGTTGATGGACGGTTGCGATGGCCTTCGACCGAGTCGATTGCCAAGATCCTAGAAGCGACGTCGACCGATCTCGAAATTTTTATGGGGCTGGTTCTGGTGGACCGTCCACCCATGCCGACCCGCGCTATTCCGTTGATCGGCTTTAATGATCTGGTGGATGCGTTTGATCCGGAGGGTCGCCCTCAGGGGCCGAAATGGGACGAAGTTGGCTTTCCCGAGTTGCCGGCGGGTGGCGTATTTGCTCTAGAGCTCACAGATTCACGCATGATGCCCATTTATCGCGATGGCGATATTTTAGTATGCTCGACCGCTGTTCCGGTGAGGCGTGGTGATCGTGTTGTGTTGAAAACCAAATCCGGTGACATTCACGCTGGCACACTTCGGCGCAAAACGATTGCCGGTCTTGATCTGATCGCGTTTGGCCCATCGGGGGCGGGAGAAACCTCCTTCTCGGTTGAGGATAAATCTTGGATTGCTCGTATTTTATGGGCTAGCCAATAAATGGCTTTTGTGGATTGATCAGTGGAGGGTTTTGCTGTCCCTAGAGGCGCAATTCAAGCGCTCCTCGGGACGAGGACGTCATGTACCGCTGGTGATTGAACGCTGCTAAAGCGTTGCCGCTCGAGCTACGTTGTTGTTTCATGCTTGATCGCCAAAGGGTCTAGCGTCCCTCGCGGGTGGCCATGAAATTCGCGTGATCAGAAATCAAGGTTCCATCGAGCCCCTTCGCGATCAACACGCGCGTTTCAGCAACGCCATATAGAGCTGTGAAGGAGCCGAAACGGGGTCCACGTTCGGCGCCCAAAAGAACGCGATAGAGCGTTGAGAACCACGCTTGGGAAACGCCCGGACGACCATCGGGACTTTTTGATTTTCCAGAAAGATCGGGAAAATGCGCGCGGCCAATTTCATAAACAATCGCTTGCAACGCATCGCCATCGGTTGAGCATTCATGTGATGCTAACGCGTCGGATAAATCGCTGAGCGCTTTACGCTCTTCCTCGGTTGGCGCATGAAAGACTTTTCCGGGCCGCACAAAGTCGCGATAATAAACGAGTGCATAGCCAATCAATCGATCGAGTGTTGGATGATTTTCTGACGATGCTGTAGGAGCATATCGCTTCAGAAAACCCCATAGGACTTGCTTATCCTCGGAATTGGCCACCGCCACAAGGTTAAGCAGCATCGCAAAATTCACCGTGGTTGAATGGCCTGCGGTGTCGGAAAGTATTTCTGCGGGAGGTGGATTGCCGCCGTGAATGTGAAAAACTGGGTTACCCAGTTTTTCTTTCCATTCCTGCTTCGGAAAACGCTCCAGAAAATTCAGATAGTCGTCGACCTGCCGCGGGATGACATCGAAATAGAGCTTCTTGGCTTCGCGCGGCTTCGAAAACATAAACAACGCAAGTGATTCCGGGCTTGCATAAGTAAGCCATTCGTCGATGGTGAGACCATTGCCTTTTGACTTCGAAATTTTTTGTCCCTTTTCATCAAGGAACAATTCATAGACGAAATGCTCAGGCGGCTCGCCGCCCAAAGCGCGGCAAATTGAATCATAAACCACCGTATTGGGTTGATGGTCCTTGCCATACATTTCGAAATCAACGCCGAGTGCCGCCCAACGCGCACCGAAATCGGGCTTCCATTGCAGCTTCACATTTCCGCCGGTCACGGGAAGCGTCACGTCGGTGCCATCCTCATCAGTAAATGTGACTTCACCCTTTTTGCCATCGACATATTTCATCGGCACATAAAGGACTCGCCCTGTTTTCGGCGAGATGGGAAGGAAGCAGCTATAGGTCGCCTGACGTTCTTCACCGAGCGTCGGTAGCATAATATCCATGATCGCCTGATGGCGCTCCGCGGCGCGCAACAAAATCTCATCGAATTTGCCGGAGGTGTAATAGTCCGTCGCGCTCGCAAATTCATAGTCGAAGCCGAATGTATCGAGAAAGCGGCGCAGCATGGCATTGTTGTGATGGCCGAAGCTTTCGAAGTCTCCGAAAGGATCAGGAACGCGCGTCAAGGGCTTGTGCAGATATTCAAAGAGCATCTCACGCTGAGGCACATTCTCGGGAACTTTGCGCATGCCATCCATATCATCCGAAAAAGCGAGGAGGCGCGTCGGAATTCGATCTTCGGTCAAAATACGAAACGCGGTACGGACCATGGTCGTGCGCGCGACTTCACCGAATGTTCCGATATGGGGCAAGCCCGACGGGCCATAGCCTGTTTCAAACAGGATGCTCTTTCGCCCCGTGCGGCGGACGCGCTCAACGAGCTTGCGCGCTTCCTCAAATGGCCAGGCGGTGGACTCATGCGCGTGCGCGAGAATTGCGGGATCGGCAAGGAGGTCGGTGATGAGAGACATGATGTTTGAATACACAATCGAAACGGGATGGATACAAAGGTCGCGCACCCTAATGCAGTTTTATGGCACGGGAAAGCCTCATTAGATTGCGAATTGGGGAGATATTCTTCCATGACCGGCATTCACGATACCGTCTGCCACCCTGTGACATAGAACAGGTGTCAAGGCGGAAAGGCCCGCTACGATAGCGGGTATGACAGCGCATGAGGATTTAGAATCTGGAGCATGGATCAAGCGAGCCGATCTAGAGGCGCTCGAGGCAGAACTGCGTTCCGATCAGCTTCAGCGTTTGGCCGCGCACTGGCAGCTCGACTGCATGGCTTTGGCAGATATCATTGCGTCTGCACGAAACGCTCGTATGACGCTTGATGACTATCTTCTCACCCACACGACGCTTACCGAAACCGCACTCTATTTCGGATTGGCGCAGACGCTCGCGCTTGATTTCATTGCGGATATCTTCCCGGTCGAGAAGGGCTTTTCCCTCGAACTGACCTTGTCGTCCGGTCTTGTTCGGCTTGAACAGTCGAAAGATCCGTTACCCCATTATGTTGCGACGCCAACGGGGCGGTTTTTTGAAGATCTCATTTTACGCATCTTTGACGACAACCGGAATGATCTTGCGCGTTATCATCTGACGACACCCACAAATTTCAGACGCGCGGTCATGTCCCAATTTGGTGACAAGCGCGCTTCTGATGATTCGGAGCGTTTGCGTTTTGCTGCGCCTGATTTGTCCTCGAGCCGGTTGCCGGTGGTCTGGTTTTCAAGTCTTGTGGCGTTGATGCCGGCATTGGCAGCCTTTGCGTCGCTGGTCGAGTCTGCGATCTGGACCTTGTCGCTGAGCGTGTTTTCTGGGCTGATTGTGATCCCAAATCTGTTGATCAAAGGAATGACGTTGATCGCATCGCGCCGACCAATGGCGTGTCGATTCCTCGGTGATGATCAGTTGCCGCTCTATTCGGTTCTTGTGCCGCTCTATCGTGAGTCAAAAATCCTACAACGGCTTGTGGCCGCCCTCTCTCATCTTGATTACCCAAAAGCGAAATTACAAATTTTATTGCTGATCGAAGAGGATGATCACGAAACCGTTCATGCTATAGGTCGGATGAAATTGAATTCGCCCTTTGAAGTTGTTGTTTGTCCCGGTGGTACACCGCGCACCAAGCCGCGCGCCTTGGCTATTGGACAAACTTATGCGCGGGGTGATTTGCTTGTTGTGTATGACGCGGAAGATTTACCCGAATCGAGCCAGCTTAGGCTTGCGGCATCCTATTTCGCTCAATTGCCCGACCATATTGGGTGTTTGCAAGCCTCACTCACCATATATAATCGCCATGATTCATGGCTTACGCGTCATTTTACATTCGAATATGCGACGCTTTTCGACGTGTTGCTTCCCGGTATGGCGCGGCTGAATATGCCAATTCCTCTCGGTGGCACCTCCAATCATTTCAGGCGCAAAGTCTTGATTGAATCATTGGGCTGGGATCCTTGGAATGTCACTGAAGATGCTGATTTGGGTTTGCGCATGAAGCGGTTTGGGTTTCAAACCGCGTGGTTGCCGTCCTCCACTTTTGAAGAGGCGCCCGCGCAAATGGCCGTCTGGTTTAATCAACGGACACGATGGTTTAAGGGGTGGATGCAAACGGCGATTGTTCATGTTGGGCGTGCACAAACCCGATCCGCTTCTTTGTCCGTAAAAGACCGCATCTTAATTGCGTTGGTTGCCACAATCTCGGTTGCCACGGCGCTTTATCATCCCCTCTTTTTACTGCTTGGAACCTTGTTGGTTGATCCCAGTATTTTGCGTGGTGAGATAAGCCTACAGGCCGTGGCGAATGGATTCGCACTTGGCGGCGTGCTTGTTCCGAGCATCATTTTGAATTTCATTCTGCTTCGACGCGGCGCGCGTGAACGATCGTTAAAACTGACGTACCGCGATATAATTTTGCAATTGCCTTATTCTTTGTTGAAGTTTCTAGCGGCTTGGCGGGCGCTGTATGAGCTGCTGGTTGCACCCAGTCATTGGCGTAAAACGCCGCACGGATTGGCGCGCTCATTTTCACTGCATGATCCGTAAAGGCGAAAGAGCGCAGAGCCCCGTGTCTTTTTCAATGCAAGTGATTGATTCTTAGAACAGCGCTTCCACGCGTTTGGCATTTTCCTCGGGCGGACGGTCGAAATTCATACTGGCAACAAAATCGCCTTTTTTATCCATCAGATAGACAAGCGCCGTGTGATCCATGACGTAGCCGCCGCTTTCGAGCGGTACTTTGCGGGCGAAAGCCCGATAGGCACGCATGGCCGCTGCAATCGCCTCCGGTGAACCCGATAGGCCGATGATCCGTGGATCAAAACTGTCGAGATAGGCGCGCAGAGCCTCAGGCGTGTCACGCTCGGGATCGACCGTGATGAAAAAGGTCTTCATCCGATCTCCGTTTGCACCGAGCGCTTTGTAGAGTTCGCTGATTTCAAATAGCGCGGTGGGGCAAACATCTGGACAATGGGTAAAGCCAAAAAAGACGAGGCTCGGCGTGCCGCGCAAAGCGGCCTCGGTCACCGTCTGCCCTTTTTGGTCCACAAGGCTGAAGGGCCCGCCAATACCACTCTGATTGGGCTTTTGAGGCAGAACCACAAGTACGGCAATCAGCCCCATCAAAACCAATCCGGCGAGTGCAATCAGAAGGCTAAGGCTGGTGCGGCGTGTGATCATGGAGCGTTACATACACCAAGCCAGCGCAGTGTCGACGAGTTCGACGAACACGCGTGTACCATGAATTGTCCAGAGAAGTGCGCCCGCTACACCAAAGATCAGGCCGATCGTGAGCCACAGAACATGGCGCGGAGCCATGCCGCGTCGGATCATTGCCGTGTGATGGGAATCAATCATTGGCTCCGGTGAGGCAGACATCAGGTTCCCATGTCTCAAGATGTTTTTGGAGCGGGCGAAGGGAATCGAACCCTCGACATACAGCTTGGGAAGCTGTCGTTCTACCTCTGAACTACGCCCGCCTATTTTGATCCATAAAGACTAATAATCGCGTCTGTGCCTGTCCATAATTGCGAGCCTTAAGCGGCGCGCCCTGTGAGGAAGTTTTTAAGTTTTTTGAATCGCGTTGAAACGCTGTGACGGCGCTGCTCACGATTGACGACGTCCTCATCCAGTACCCAATTCATCTGCACGACGCGACGCTGCCCTTCGAACGGCTTATGACCATGCCATGAATTGTCCGACCGGCGGAACACAAGCAATGTACCATTTGAGGGCGGCACTTCGGTGACATAATCATCGAGATCCGTGCCATTGCGTAAAATCCTTAAGCGACCGCCATCCGCCGACCAATTATCGTTCAGGTACAGCAGAACCGTAATGATTTTGGTTTCGCTGTCCGTGTGTATGGATCCATCAGTCTTTCTCAAAAAGCCGCGCACGGTGTACATTGTTGGGCGGCCTGTAAGATCAATCGCGAATTTCTTCTCGATGGCCTTACGGAACCCTTCGTCTTGCAATTCATCAAGCAAGGATTTGAATCGCCCGGAAATCGTCAACTCGGATGGTGGATGCGAGCCAGGACCGGGAACATCTGGAAAGTCAGCCATGGCTTCGGCAAATTTCTCAGGACGAACAAAATTCTCGACGATCAGAAACTCGTAAGGGTCTGTCTGGAGCGGTGCCGCATCGAGCGCGGCATAGTCGAGATAGGTCATTCGTCTGGTCCATTTTGTGGTCACAAATCAGTGCTTCAATAGCATGTCTCCGTTTCCCGTAAAATAGCCGCAACGCTTGCGAGGCGCGCGCGGCCCTGCTAGGGGAACGGTGACTTGCGGAAAGCACGGCCTGTTTTGATTGGAAATTGGACTTTTTTGCGCCCAAACCCATGAAATTTTCAACGAAAGAGCATCGGGACGAACGTCGTCGGGCCAGTATTGCCCGGTGGAACAAGCCTTTGAATACGGTTTGGCGGCGCGTTCGTGCGTGGCTCCACATGGTATTTGTTGATCATGGTGTGTTTCGGGTCTTATATCTGAACCGTCACCGTGTCTCAGAGAAGTTTTGGCGCGCGGCACAACCCACGCCGGGCCAACTGCGACAAGCGGCACGCGACGGCATCCGAACAATCATCAATTTGCGCGGTGGACGCGAATTTGGTTCATGGCCGCTTGAGCGCGAGGTTTGTGAATCGAAGGGCCTTATTCTGACCGAATTTGTTTTGCGGTCGCGCGGGGCGCCGGATCGGGAGCAAATTGCCGCAGCGGCAGGTTTTTTCAACAATCTCACTTATCCGGCAATGGCGCATTGTAAATCGGGGGCGGATCGCGCGGGCCTCATGTCGGCCCTCTATCTGCTCGTGCATGAAAAACGACCATTGGATGAGGCGATCAAGCAACTCTCTTGGCGCTATGGTCATTTCAAATTCGCCAAGACCGGTATTCTGGATGAGTTTTTCGAGTGCTATCGGCGCGAAGGCCTTGAGAAGGGAATAGACTTTCAAACCTGGGTTGAAACCATCTATGATCCGCGTGCATTGCGGCTCAGTTTCAAAACGAACCCATGGGCTGATTGGATTGTTGATCGCCTGCTTCGCCGCGAATAGCGGACAGATTCTGGTTCAACTGGTTATATCGAGATGACAGATTGATTATTCTGTCGTGCCTTTATTATAGGGCCAACCGATTTTAGTTCCATTGAAAATAGATCAGGGTTTCAACCGCGCTATGATCTGTTCGATCAACCGATCGCGCACAGCTCGATAGGCTTCAAGGCGTTCCTCTCGATTGCCTTCGATCAGCGAGGGATCAAGCGTCGGCCAATATTCAACATCAACGGCCAAAGTTCTCGTCAATTCGAGTGCGGCATGATGGGCTTCGGGGCTGAGCGTGACGATCAAGTCAAAATTGAGTCCTTCCCATTCCGCCAATTCTTCAAGCGTATGGGGTTTATGCTCGCGTGCATCAATTCCGATTTCCGACAAAACAGCAATCGTGAATCCATCAATCTCACCTTTGCGTATTCCAGCGGATTGAATGAAAAGGCTTTGACCAAAATAATGGCGCGCAATGGCTTCAGCCATCGGTGAACGGATCGCATTCATTGCGCAGGCAAACAAAACGGCTTGAATTTTTCGGTGCGGTTCGCCCACGACGTTGGATCACCCTTTCCAGTGGAGAGAGGAGATCAAAGTAAACAGACGCCGCGCCGTATCAAAATCAACACTAATTTTGCCATCCAATCGTTCGATCAACAATTCCGCCGCTTCATTATGTAATCCACGACGCCCCATATCGATGGCTTCAATTTGCGATGGGCTGGCTGAGCGAATGGCATTGTAATAGCTTTCGCAAATCAGAAAGTAATCCTTGATGACACGGCGAAAAGGCGTGAGCGAAAGAATATGCATGATCACGGGGGCACCTTCGTGATCACGGATATCGAGGGCAAGTTTATTGGTGATGAGGCTTAAGTGAATCGTATAGGGGCCGCCATCATGATTGGGGATGGCAAATTCATTCGCCTCCACGAGATCATAGATCGCAATGGCGCGCTCATGCTCTTGTTCCGGCCCGCCACGTCCTATGGAGGTTTCATCAAGTGTTACGGCCGTGAGTCGTTTTTTCGGATCCTGGGCCATGCCCTGAACTCTAGCCGAGATTGAGCCGGATCGCGACAGATCGTGCGTGAGCGCTAAGGCCTTCGCTCTCCGCAAGCGCTATGGCTGAGGGAGCAAGAGCGCGTAATCCATCAGGGTTGCAGGAGAGAATGGACGTACGCTTCATGAAATCGAGCACGCCAAGACCTGAGGAGAAACGCGCTGAGCGCGCGGTTGGCAAGACATGATTGCTACCGCCGACATAATCGCCAATGGCTTCAGGCGTGTGTGCGCCCAAGAAAATAGCTCCGGCGTTTCGAATGGAAGACGCCAGACGCTCGGCTTCATCGGTTTCGATTTCGAGATGCTCCGGCGCCAATCGATCAATCAATGGTATCGCATCGTCCACGTGATTGACCTCAATGATCGCGCCGAAATCATTCCAGCTTGCGCGGGCAATCGCCTCGCGCGGGAGTGTCTTTAACTGACACTCAACGGCTGCTTCAACCGCATGTCCCAGTTCTTGAGATGAGGTGATCAGGATCGATTGCGCAGCAGTGTCATGTTCGGCTTGTGCCAAAAGATCGGCGGCGATCCAGTCGGCATTGGCATGACCATCGGCGAGGATCACAACTTCCGATGGCCCTGCAATCATATCAATGCCAACTTGTCCGAACACGCGCCGCTTGGCTGCCGCGACATAGGCGTTGCCTGGACCGACAATTTTTGCAACCGGAGCGATGGTTGCTGTCCCATAAGCGAGTGCGGCGACGGCTTGCGCGCCGCCAATGCGATAAAGTTCGTGCACGCCTGCAATTTTTGCGGCGGCGAGTACAAGAGGGTTCAATGCACCTTTGGGTGAAGGCACGACCATAACAATGCGCGGAACACCGGCGACCTGCGCGGGCACGGCATTCATCAGAACTGATGATGGATAGCTTGCTGTGCCGCCGGGAACATAAAGACCAACCGCTTCAACAGCGGTCCAGCGATGACCGAGAGTGACGCCAAGCGCATCGGTATAACGGTCATCGGAAGGAATCTGCCTTTGATGATGCGATTTGATCCGATCATGCGCAACATGCAGCGCTTTTAACGCATCCCCTGAGCAGGATTGTTCGGCAGCGCGGATTTCGGATTCGGAAATTCGCAAATCCTGTTGTGTGACATCAAATTGATCAAAGCGCTTCGTATAATCGATCACTGCGTCGTCGCCACGCGCAATCACATCAGCGATGATCGACCTTACGGCGTGATCGACGTCTTCTGACACTTCGCGTTTGGTTGCCAGCAAAGCGCGAAAGTCGTTTTCGAAATCAGGGCTTGATGCGTTGATGCGCTTGACCAAGTTTCTTGTCCTTCACGACGGCTGTTGGGTGGGGGATTGAGGGGTGTCGGACGTTTCTAAATCCGACATACCCACTTCAAGACATTCGACGGACAGGCGGATTGCGATTTCATCCTCAAACATCAAAATGACATCGCCCGAAGGTGCGTCGATTTCAGTAAAACCGATGCCGATGAGCTTCAGCGTTATGCCGGATTTGCGATCCGGAAACCGTGTGGTGCTGACACGCGTCACCCGTTCAAAATGTAATCCGGCTTGAACAAGTTCTGCTTGCTCAGGTGCCGCTCTCCGGCGCAAGACGACGACAAATCTTTGGTCTTGGGGCTGGAAGGTCATGTCGGACACGGCCATGAGGCCTCCCTCGAGCAGAGCCGAGAGAACCAGAAGATCTTCCGCGTCAAAGGCTGCCATTTTCATGGGAATGAGACGTCCGCCGCTGAAACCAACACAAAAAGGGTCAATCGGCGCTCATAAAACACGCCTTTGCCCCTTCTGCAAATCCGTGTTTGGGACGCGCTAGCCTTCGCCGGACAAGCGTTCGATGGATGCGCCGCAACGACCGAGTTTTTTCTCGAGCGCTTCAAAGCCGCGATCGAGATGATAGACGCGGTTAACGAGCGTGGTGCCTTCAGCGGCCAGTGCGGCAATGACCAGCGATACAGACGCGCGCAGATCGGTTGCCATGACGGGCGCGCCTTTCAGGCGGCTTTTGCCCTGCACATAGGCGATATCGCCATCAAGCCGAATTTGGGCGCCCAAGCGCGCTAATTCCTGAACATGCATGAAGCGATTTTCAAAGATCGTTTCATGAATTTTGGAAGGGCCGTGGGCGCGGGTCATCAGCGCCATGAATTGGGCCTGTAAATCGGTTGGAAAGCCGGGGAAGGGTGCTGTCGCGACATCGACGGGAAGAATGTCTCCGCCAGTCCTCATCACACGGATGCCGCCAGCTTCGGAAGTGATTGTGGTGCCTGATTGTACCAAAACATCAAGTGCCGCCTGGAGCAGATCGGGGCGGGCATTTTCGAGCAAGACATTTCCGCCTGTCATAGCGACAGCCATGGCATATGTCCCGGTTTCGATGCGATCGGGCAGAACTGTGTGGTGTGCGCCATCAAGCCGTGCGACGCCCTCAATCACAATTTGCGCGGTGCCGGCGCCTTCAATCCGCGCGCCCATCTTTATCAGACACTCGGCGAGATCGGTGACTTCAGGCTCTTGAGCCGCATTGTCGATGATTGTCGTTCCATCCGCGAGACTTGCCGCCATGAGGGCAATATGCGTGCCGCCGACCGTGACTTTCGGAAAAACAATATGGCCACCTTTAAGCCCTTTTGGTGCTTTTGCCACAACGTAACCGGCATCGATTTCAATTTCGGCGCCGAGCTTCTCCAATGCCATCAGCAAAAGATCAACCGGCCGCGTGCCGATGGCACAACCGCCGGGCAGAGACACGCGCGCTTCACCCATGCGCGCCAGCATCGGCGCGATGACCCAGAAGCTCGCGCGCATCCGCGAGACCAATTCATAAGGGGCCGTCGTGTCCACGATATCGCGCGCGGAAAGGGTAATCGTTTCGCCGCTTTCTTCCGATTGACCGAGGCGCTTGCCGCTGATGGCGGCATCGACGCCATGATTGCCGAGGATGCGCATCAGCAAGCGCACATCGGAAAGTCGTGGGACATTATGCAGCGTGAGCGTTTCCCGCGTGAGAATGCTCGCGATCATCAAGGGGAGTGCGGCATTTTTCGCGCCTGAAATGGGAATGCTGCCTTCGAGCGGTTGTCCGCCGATAATCCGAATGCGATCCATAAAACTCGTTCACTTTCCGCTGGTTTCAGGCGTCTCAAGCGGCATGATGTCCGCCGGTAGAGCCGGATTCTCCGGCTGGACGGCCGAAGTGTCAGGAGCCTTGCGGCCGCGCGCTTGCGCCTTGCGGCGCTTGAGATTCTCCCTCAAAGCGGCGGCTGCCGCATTAAATCGAGGGTGTTTGTGGCTTTTTTCCATCTTTTCTGGCGATTTTCCGCTTAATCGACCGGTGAGGCCGCGCGATTTCCCAAAGCTATGGCGCACCGTCCCCGCGCGCCGACAATCGGGCTAGCCTCATCGCCGATCAGGCGAGTCTTGGCAAGAAGAAAGGGGCGGGAAGATTGGCAGCATTAAGATCAGGTGCAGGGAGGCAAGGAGGCAAGGAGGCAAGGAGGCAAGGAGGCAGGGAGGCAGGGAGGCAGGGAGGCAGGGAGGCCAAGGAGATCGCGGGTCGCCGCGACCGCTTGCCTCGATGGGTCCCCTGTGGCATACCCGCCGCCTTCTAGATGCAATCCGCGCATCGTCGCTGCCGTAGCTCAGTGGTAGAGCACTCCCTTGGTAAGGGAGAGGTCGAGAGTTCAATCCTCTCCGGCAGCACCAGCAGAAAGCCTTGCTAACGCTCGTCTTTCCGCCAGTAGAGCATCAAAGACCAACGTCGTTTTTCTCACCCTGACACAACTGTGACACAACGGGATCAAACGACATGGCTTCTATCCGTAAACGACTTTCCAAATGGCAGGCGCAAGTTCGCCGCAAAGGGTTCCCTGCCCAGATAAAATCATTTGCCAAAAGAGAAGATGCTGTCCGGTGGGCGAGGCAGCAGGAATTGTCGTTGGATCTGGGCGCAATCGACCAAAGCTCGAAATTCAAAGACGTTACCTTGGCGACATTACTGGACCGGTACCAGTCAGAAATAACGCCAACTAAACGATCTTGCATTTCTCAGACGTTTCACATCCGACAGATTAAACGCCATTTCATTTCCAAAATTCCCGTTTTGAAGATTAAATCGGAGCAGATTGCGCGATTTCGAGACGATCGCCTGTCGGAAGTGAGCCAAGCGACGGTCCGGAAAGAATTAATTTTGTTGGGTTGTATATTTGGTCTTGCAATCCGTGAGTGGGGCTTTGACCGACTTGATAATCCGGTTCGTATCGTTAAAAAACCACCAAATGGAAGGGCTAGGGACCGAAGGCTCTGTGCTGATGAAATGGCGCGCTTCTTGGCTGTGCTACAGCAAAGCCGTAATCCAATTTTTACCGCAGTAGTTTTGTTTGCGAAGGAAACAGGCATGCGGCGAAGTGAAATACTCAGCCTGCGTTGGGGCGGTGTAAATCTTTCCGATAAGACGGCTTTCTTGCCGATCACTAAAAATGGATTGTCTAGACGCGTTCCTCTCAGCCCAATGGCTATTGAGATTATTGATAAAATTAAACCTAAAAATATTAAGGACTGTACCAATAATCTTATTTTTATGATAGAAGCCAATGCAGTACAGCTTGGATTTGAAAGAATACGCCGTCGCGCAAATATCGCCAATTTCCGTTTTCATGACTTACGACATGAAGCGATATCTCGTTTTTTTGAAATTGGACTGTCTATTGCTGAAGTTTCAATGATCAGCGGCCATAAAGATCCCCGGATGCTTTTTCGTTACACTCATCTCAAGCCAGAAAATATAGCGGAAAAATTACGACTCATAGGCAAATAAAATTTTTCTTATTATATTTTTTGACATTCGTGATGCTCTTATATTTTAAGGTATCGTCAAATGACCAAAAATCGTCGTGCAACATCTAAGGCCCATTCCGATTTAGCGCTGAATCAATATCGATTACGTGTAATAGCGATGTTTCTGGAAGATAATATTCCACTTCCCCAATCAGAATCCCAATTTTTGATCACTTCTCTGCGATTAATTGGTGAAGGTCATGACGCGAACGATGTGCTTAAGGTTAAACTCAAACCGGGTGAACGCAAATATATGAATGAATTACACCCATTAGAACGGCGGCAGTTAGCGATGTCATGGATCGTTGCGGCGATGCGTCCAGAGTCGGAAGGGGGATTAGGACTATCATTAGAGGATGCTTTAGAACAAGCTGCAGTACATCATTCGAAAGAAGCAAATTTTGGATTTACCGCGGAAACATTGTTGCATTATTGGAATAATTTTCCCGAACAACGAACTGCATCATTTTCGCCACCGTTGAGCAGTGAACCCATCCGACGTGAAAAAGGTCCTCGCCAAAAGGAGAACTGAAATCAGCATTTGGGTTCTGTGACATTCCCCTATGACCTGCATAGTAATGGGTCTGTCTGAAGTTGAGTGGTGATTTGAGTGGTCAAGTCCACTGCCCAATGCGAGAGAGTTGCCCGGCTTTATGCCGATTGAGTAGCAAATAGGTTTGGGTAGGTTTAGCGACTGTCCCCAAACGGTTTGCGCCATTTTCAGACGGCTCTCGTAATATGGTGCTTACCCGATCAGTCGCTAGGGGTTCTACTGGTCCCTATTCCAAAACCACGATCCAACAGGTTCCCAAACCTGACCATAAAATTGGTATGCACCGCCGGTTTTTCACGCTTCAAGCGGCTTCCGACGGCCCGACTGCCCGAACTGGGGTTGAGGGACAACTAGGACAAACGATACCCCTCCGAAGGCGGCCACGGCATGTGGTGGGGGGAGCGGCTGGCCCCCGATACCGGGCATCCTAGCTATACGGTGCTGAAAACAGTTCCTCCACTTCGCCACCTCCAAAAGGGCGGGGGGGAGTAAGCGGAAGCCGGTTGTATTCTAATTTTACAGAAAAATCATGTAAAATATAGGTTAAGATTAGATTAACGGGACAGGCTTATCGTTAACCGCTTCAGGCCACGCGCAGGAAGGCCACTGCGAGGCAAGAGGATCCATATATCGCTGACCTACGGAACTTGCTGAAACGGTCTGTATAATATCCTAATTACATTGTGGCATAACAGCATTTTAAACTTTAAATTTATCACTTAATATGGTCGCACCCTGACACAGTTATTATAAGAAGTGCATGAGTTAGGATCCATCATGCTAAGGCCCTGCTGCATTAGTGCTTGCCGCCTAGCCGCGTCCGCAGCTAATAAACCTTGGTCTGCCTGTTGAAGGCAGTTAGAATACGCGTCCGTACCGGGTTTAAACCCATACATAGAACATTGATTTTGTGCAGCTGAAAAAATTCTCGCTCTGTTTTCAGCCTGTGTTTGACACCCTGCCAAGACCAGAACAATAGGTAGTAGTATTAAGTATCTATATTTATTCATCATATTTTATCCCCCCTCCTGAAGGCTCCAATTTTGCAGAACGAAGATTAAATTTCAACAGGGTATAAAGATTTAAGAACGCCTTTGGTTACCCTCATTTGCAATTGGCTGTTCCCGTGCGTTTTCATTAGCCTTCTGGCGCAAAAAAGATAAGTCCTTCGTAAATGCGCGGTGACCATTGTCCTGAAGGTTAAGGGGAAAATTAAACTGCTTAAGCATATTTTGTTCTACATGCCACGGTTCCGGATGGACTATCCAGCTCACGAAAGCATGTTCCTCCATCCAGCTATCAAGCCATTGCTCCCCTAGATGGGTAAAAGTCATTCGTTTACCGCTTCCTACCCGCCTCAAAGGAAAGCCACTGTCATGCTCTAGAAGGACGCCAAGAGTGCGTCTGAGCGTAGACCCTTCAGCATTACCCTTAAAGTGTGTCCTAACCCGTTTACGAAGGTTCTGAGGGCTACTTACGCTTCCCGGTGATATGCCTACATAAAGCGCTGTAAGGCCGTTGAATTGAATGCAGCCATTGGCAGGGACTATTTCAGGGATTGTCTTAAAAAACCAGATATATACCCCCGGTTGGGCGGGTATGGGGCAATCCTTCAAAAGTACGTCTGACCTAGAATAGACTGCCTTCGGATTTAGTAGCCTTTTGACTAGCTTATTATCGTCATCGTTTTCCACAGCGTACCCAGCATAAAGTAATTATTAAAGGTACTATTTCTGACAGAAAATAAGAAAGCCAATAAAGTCATCCAAATTGTCACTTTATTGGCACGGTTTGGTTAGGCCGCTCTCCTGAAAATTCAATAAATTGCTATAAAATGTCAATTTAGTTGCATGAGCCGGATTGACCTGTCTGCCCACTGGATGGTAATTCATCGGTTATTACGCGCGTGAGGCCAAAATTATCTCAATTTCCATGTTCCTGATTAGTCTAGAGCATCCAATTTTCAGAGAAAATGTTGCTCATTGAACGTGCTGAAGCTTTGGCTAATGTTGTTAATTAATTGCTAATTTGGTTAATCCTTAAAAAGGGGAAATATGGAAAAGCCAACTATATCATTTGCAATTATGTCATTCAGCCTTTTGGTCGTGTCAGGCTGCAATCACGCAAATCAGAATACTTATTCTGCTGCATCCCACCCCCCAGTTAGTTCAAAACAGGCTGAGATTCTGCAAATTTGTAACTCCATATATGGCGGCCATATGCTATCAGGGGGCGATTTTGGTTCAAATATGGCACAGGCTAATACCGCTCGTGCAGATTGCATGATTAAAGCCGGATACTACAAAGATTGACGGTTGACCTAACTTGACACTGATTAGCTTCTGTATCACAAGTAACAACGTTGGTAGTTACAAAGGATACGGTCATGGCAGAGGGGAAGTTCATTGCCTATTACCGTGTATCTACTGCGCGTCAGGGTGATTCACGTCTTGGCTTGGAAGCACAGCAAAAGGCGGTGCGGGATTACCTGAACGGTGGCAACTGGGAATTAATTCAAGAAGTTACGGAAGTGGAGAGCGGCAGAAAGGCTGACCGCCCACAATTAACGGAAGCGCTGCGGCTGTGCAGGGTTTACAACGCTACCCTAATAATTGCCCGTCTGGACCGTCTGGCAAGAAACGCTCATTTCCTTCTTGGCTTACAAGAAGCAGGGGTGGATTTTAAAGCCGTTGATATGCCCAATGCTACGCCTGTTGTGGTGGGCATGATGGCGCTAATGGCCCAAGACTATGCCCAATCAGTTTCCAGTAACACAAAGGCTGCTTTGGCGGCTGCAAAGGCTAAGGGAACAAAACTAGGCGGTATGCGGGAGGGTGGACTGGGGACTCCTGAGCAGCGTCTGGTTGGCCAACAACGTTCAATCCTAACACGACGACATAAGGCTGAATCGTTCGCCGCTGATTTACGGCCAATGATCACGGAAATGAGTCAGGCTGAAATGTCTTTCCGCAGTATTGCCGCTAATCTGAACGCCAAGAATATCAAAACTGCACGGGGGATGAAATGGACGGCTGCAGCGGTTCAAAGAATTTTAAAGCAATAGTCAAAACTAATGAATGTTTCTAAGGAGTAAGAAAATCAGAAGAGCAGCTATTCCTAAAAAAATAAAGATTGCGGCCCGAAAAACTTCATCAATAATTGCCCAATAAATAAGCCCAATTATTATGGCGCATCCAATTAAAAAATGCACAGTATCCACCTATAAAACACATAGCTTCTAAGTAGGACTAACATAGGGTCTGTTGACGTACTAGCGGTTTAGGAAAGTAGATCATTCGTCGTCTGAGTATGCGGCGGCCTGTTGTTGTATCTTACTAGTCTGATAGACTGCAGTGTTGCATACAGTTATTCTATGGTCGTGCTAAATAGTATAGCCATGCTTGACGTAGGTTTCATAAACGCACTCCATTTTTGCCCATAGCACAATTCAGCAAAATAAAGGTTCGACGTCTATCTCTAAATTCCAAACAAATTGAAGATAATTTTAACATTCTTTCATATTCTAGCCGTGGGAAAGGCAATTAAAATCATCCAAATTGTAATTATTTTGAACTGTTAACTTAAGGCGCCGTCAGGTTAAGAGCGGGAAACGCTCAGAATGTCAGCAGTTAGCTAAGGCCCTAGGGCTATGCCAACTGAACATAGCAAAGCTTGTTATTGCCAAGTTGAATCGCTTTCAAAAAATATGTCGTCCCGAAATACAAGTCATTGAAATTAATGATATTTGTCACAATCCAAACCTTGGCTAGTTAAAGCATTAGGGCAGGAAGCGGGTAAATTACCGGCTCATTCCGCACGAGCGCCATCGACGCGAGCCTGAAACCCAAGCTTACGTAACCCGAATGGATCTGAAAACGCCTTGAATCGGCTTAGCTTATAATATATATTATTCAAATCTGATAATCAACTAGTTTGGCGTGTAACGGTAGGTGCAAACGGCAAAGAATACTGAATTGAAATCGTTGGATTGAGAGCCAGCAGCCTTAAAATTTTAGTTCTTTTTCGTCAGGTAAAAAAATGAGAAATACATGTAAAGTTGTGTTGTTTATTTTTTTGATTCTTAGTCAGATTCACAATTTTGCAAGCGCCCAAGAAGCTGCATTATCAGTCTTAGATTCAAATAACGTGTACGTAGGCAAATATCTTAACCGCTATAGTGTGGCCATAAAAATTGGAGATATTTGGTACGCATCACAATATTGCTTTGCAATGGATGGAATTTCTAATGATGGTGATTCGTGTAGTCAGAGGTTGGTGATTGAATACACCACTGCAAATTGTACAGGAACAAAATATATTTATGCATCTGGTCCTTTAATGCCAGAAATGATTACAATTGGTCAGCCACCATTGACAGCAAATGGTTATTATACGTCCGCTATTTTCTATTATCCTCAGTTTCCATTTTCTCTTCAAATTATCCGGTCAGAGTCTATTAATGGCTACTGCGTTAATCCCGCTACACCCTTAACATACTATGTAGGTGTAATGAATTCTGTCACAATGACATTTACACCACCATTCACCGTGAATTAATAAAATGAAATTTGTTAGACAAATAACTTTACCGATTTTAGCAATTATTTTGATGCATAATTCTGTTTTGGCAGCATGCAATACAGCAGGATTAAATGGTGTTTGGACATTTATGAAAACTGATTCTGTTTGCAAAGTGACAATCAGTTCCGGGCAAATGCAGGGAACGTGTTCGGATAGAGCAACCATTACTGGAACTATCGCAGTGGCAGCTAATTGTTCTATCTCTGGAACTGTCACTAAAAAAACCAAGAAAATTTCTTTTATTGGCAGAACTGAAACTGCTGCAAGTGCAAGTTCCGCCACGATAAATTTCTTTGATGCCGTAAATGAAAGTGGCCTATGGTCAACCCGGGCCTTCAGGCAATAGAAATCGCATCAGTGCAAAACAGTGATATTCTACTTTAATAGACTGCTTCTATTGGTAGAAATAGACAATGTGTAAGTAAATCTGTAGCATTGTCGCAATCCTGACATTTTGTCGCTATGCCCTAGGGGCAGGCCCCGGGCAAATTAGAATACCTTTTCGCGCGCGTGTGAACGCAGCGAGTGCATCAAATACGCATCGAATTTAAACATCGTAGGTGTGAAAAGATTCAAATCATCACAATTTCATCTTGTCTAATACTAAGGTTATGCAAAACTGATAACAGTAAGGCTATAAAGGTAAATCAACGGAATATGTTACATGTATAATAAATTCAAACTATTAGCCGGCAACGTTGTTGTGTTGATTGGGATGAGCCAATTTCCAGCCGGTGCGATGGCAGGCTGCATCGCAAGTCTTTCAAGTGATACTAACAATAATACGGGTTTAGGCAGCAAAGTACTATGCAATAACACACACACTGACAATCCTTCGAATACAGGAAATTTTAACACTGGTATTGGATATGGTGCATTAAATTCAAATACATTGGGCGCACAAAATAATGCTTTTGGTGCAAATGCACTTTTCTTCAATATCACCGGAGGTTCAAATGTTGCGGTCGGTGCTTTTGGATTATATAACAATACTACAGGAAGCGGAAACATTGGGATTGGTTCTGGCGCCCTATTTTACAATTCAAGTGGGTATTATAACGTAGCCATTGGTGGATTAACCAGGAATACTACTGGATTTTCGAATGTAGCTATTGGAAATGGTAGTTTACTTTTGAATACTGCAGGTAGCGGCAATATTGCAATAGGAGTCGCTGCCGGACAAAACTTGAAACAAGGCGATGGTAATATCTACATTGGCACCTCAAGTACTGCAGAAGTAGAATCTAATACTATTCGGCTAGGTGACCCAGGCCGTATATCTAAAACATTCATTGCTGGAATAGACAGCACGATATCAACGCACGGAGCGACAGTATTTATCAATTCGAGTGGCCAATTAGGAACTACAAAAAGTTCTCGCCGCTACAAGGAAGATATCCAGCTGATGGGCGATGTCAGCGACAGGCTGATGGACCTACGCCCTGTCACCTTCCGCTACAAACAGGCAGACGAGGCTGGAAAAAAGCCTATACAATATGGTTTGATCGCTGAGGATGTTGATAACGTGATGCCTGAACTCGTCGTTCATAACGCGGATGGCTCACCTGAGGCGGTAGCATATCATGTTCTGCCTAGTCTGTTACTGAATGAGTATCAGAAGCAGCGTCAGGAATTGGCTGAGACGAAAGCTATTGCAACGATGGACCATAAGGCATTGCTTGATGCACAATTGCAACTCATAGCTATGCAGTCTGATATAGAATCCATGAAGCAAACTATCCAACGATTAATCGCCGCGTTGCCACAAACGACAAAAGTATCCCTGGCTGAGTAAGCCCAGCGCAAATTGACTGTGCAAAAAAATTGATTAGACCTAGCTTGACACGGGCTATGACGTGTTACTGATCCTGACACAATGGTGACACGCAAGGAAAAGGCGATATTAAGCAATTGACCGCTTCTTCATTAATAAAATATGTTTCATTAGTGGGATTAAACGAAAGAATTTGATGATTTAACTGCAAAAATGGCCTTTCGAGACACTATCTGCTAGCTTGAAGGCCCTTGGTAAGGGAGAGGTCGAGAGTTCAATCCTCTCCGGCAGCACCAGATACTTTTCCCTATCAATGATCTTCGTGTTGTGATTGTGCCGCTGCGATTTGGCGCGGGAGGCGTTTGTGACCCGCATGGCGGGATGGAGCCTTGTCCAATCGATCGGCCATGTTAGAGAGGCAAGATGGTTCAGACATTGATTACGATTCTCGATTGGTTCGGTCTTTGCGTGTTCTCCGTCACGGGTGCCTTAGTGGCTTCGCGCAAGCGCATGGATATTGTCGGCTTTGCCCTTTTAGGCAGTGTTACCGGCATCGGGGGCGGAACAATTCGGGACGTTCTGCTCGGTATCCAGCCTGTCTTTTGGATCAAAGAGCCAGCCACATTGTTGATTTGTGTTATTGTCTCCTGCATCACATTTTTCACCGCCCATATTCTGCATCATCGTTATCGCTCGTTGCTTTGGTTTGATGCGATTGGTCTTGCGCTATTTGCTGTGACCGGGGCCGGCAGCGCGCTCGCCCATAACGTCAATCCCATGATTGCGATTGCCATGGGTGTCGCCACAGCAACATTTGGTGGCATTATTCGCGACATATTGGGTGGCGAAAGTCCGATCATCTTGCGGCAACAAATTTATATCACAGCCGCCTTGATGGGGTCGGCTGTCTTCGTCGCTTTGTCGTCCTTTCATGCCTCGCAGGACATTGCGGTTGTATCAGGATTTGTCACAGCGTTTTCGTTGCGCGCGGCTGCGCTCTATTGGGGCTTGAGTTTGCCGCGTTATCATCCGCGTGATGCGCAGGACGATGAGTGAATGCTTTAACGGCTTGTTCTGATGTAAATCGAAATTCGATTTGCTGAGGGATGTATTTTACAGCGCAGTCTATACTTTTTTCAGAATCGTAGGATATGGCGCCACATAAGCGGTGCCAGCTGTGCCACCTCTGGCAATTAGGGTAATTGTATTGCCTGAATCTGAGGATGAATAAAATGTTGAATGTGTCGTATCAATGCTGATTTTTCCGGTGCACGTCGTCGTACTAAAACTAATATTGCTCGATGCTATTGAATAAACAGTCTGGTAGTCGCCGCCGCTCGTCGAGGTTCCAGTCTCGGTAATCGTTGCGCCAGATGAGCTGATCGTAATACTAAAAATTTGCGCTGCATATACGCCTATTGTTGTTCCCGAATAGATCACAGGACCGCCAGTTCCACCCACATATGTTCCGCTTGGCTTTGTACACGTTGCACTAGCATTTGTTGCATAGATGAGACTTACGAAAAGAATTGCTTTCTTGATCATCACGCGCACTCCTAAGCGATTTTTTACTTTCACAGAATTATTTGAACGGCACTAGGCTGTCATTTTATTTGATTAATAGATGTAATTAAATACAAAAAAAATATTTCAATTCTAAAAATTGTCAAGCGAAAACCCCAGCGATTTGCTTTACAAGATTTACATATTGGACGTGCTTGCTCCAAAAAAGAACGAATTTTTCATGCGACACAGCATGACTGTTAGGGCGTTAATGTGCGACGCACCGCATCGCGCCACCCTGCGATTTGAACCGTACGTTGAGCGGGTGGCATCTGCGGCGAGAAGCGCTTGTCCAAACGCCAGGACGTCATAAACTCTTTCGGTGCCGGACACAGACCAACCGCTAGGCCCGCAAGATAAGCAGCACCTAGCGCCGTGGTTTCTGTAATCATTGGGCGATCCACATCAGCATCGATCAGATCTGCTAAACGTTGCATGGTCCAGTCGGATGCGGCCATGCCGCCGTCGACGCGTAAAATGCTGCGCGATGCCGGAGGAGAGCCCCAATCCATGCGCATCGCTTCCATGAGATCCAGTGTTTGATAGCAAACGGACTCAAGTGCGGCTTTCGCAAATTCACGCGGTCCTGTGTTGCGGGTGAGGCCAAACAGGGCGCCGCGCGCCGCAGAATCCCAATGCGGGGCACCAAGGCCCACAAAGGCGGGTACAAGATAAACGGATTGGGCAGGGTCGGCGGCATCGGCCAGCGGCCCCGTTTCTGACGCTTGGGAGATCAATTTCAATCCATCGCGCAGCCATTGAACGGCTGCGCCTGCTACGAAGATAGAGCCTTCAAGGGCAAAAGTGCGCTTGCCATCAAGTTGATAGGCAATGGTTGTCAAAAGGCGGTTGGATGATGCGATCGCCGTGTCGCCCGTGTTGAGCAAGGCAAAGCAACCCGTGCCGTAAGTTGATTTCATCATGCCCGGCTCAAAGCAGGCTTGTCCGATTGTGGCCGCTTGCTGGTCGCCCGCAACGCCGCGTAGCGGTATGCCAGCGCCGAAAAACTCAGGAAGCGTTGTCCCGAAATCTGAGGCGCAATCGCGAATATCCGGCATCATCGATTTGGGGATGTCGAATAATGCCAGAAGCTCGTCATCCCACTGGCCTGTATGGATGTTGCACAAGAGAGTACGCGCGGCGTTGGTTGCATCCGTCGTATGGATTTTGCCGCCCGTGAATTGCCAGATCAAAAAACTATCGATTGTACCGAAGGCCAATTCACCCCGCTGTGCGCGCTCACGCGCGCCCGGAACCGTATCCAGTATGAAGCCGATTTTTGTTGCCGAAAAATAAGGATCAAGCAGCAAGCCGGTGCGTGCGGCGATGAGGGGCTCGTGTCCTGCGGCTTTAAGCGCTTGGCAGCGCTCCGCCGTGCGCCGATCCTGCCACACAATAGCCTTGTGTAGAGCTCGACCGGTTGTGCGGTCCCAGACGACGGTTGTCTCGCGTTGATTGGTGATACCAATCGCCGCGACATCTTTGGCCTCAAGAGCGGCTTTTGCGAGGGCTTCTCGTGAGACATCGAGAACGCCGGTCCAGATTTCCTCAACATCATGTTCCACCCATCCCGCGGCTGGAAAATGCTGTGTGAATTCTTTCTGCGCGCTCGCGACCGGCGTGAGATCGGCTGAAAACACGATGGCGCGAGAGGATGTGGTGCCTTGGTCGATCGCGAGCAGATAACGCACGGTTAAAAGGGTCCCCCGCCCGATGGTAAGACGCGCAAAGCATCTTGAGTGCGACGAAGTTAGTGCGATAATGCCAAAAGAGTAAAGTATACGCCGCGCTCTTTCTTCTCCTCTTTTGTTTTCAACAAAAACTTCGTAAAACCCATCCGGCTTCGTGTGCAGGAGGGCTCTATGCAGGTCGACATCGCTATTATCGGCGGTGGAATCAACGGATGCGGCATCGCGCGCGATGCGGCAGGACGTGGCCTATCGGTTTATCTTTGCGAGCAGAATGATCTTGCGAGCGGTACCTCGAGCTGGTCGACCAAACTTATTCATGGTGGCTTGCGTTATCTCGAGCATTACGAATTTCGACTCGTGCGCGAAGCGTTGATGGAACGGGAGCGGTTGTGGCGCTTGGCGCCTCATATTATTTGGCCCTTGCGTTTTGTTTTACCCGTGCATCGCGGGCTTCGACCAGCCTGGCTCTTGCGGCTCGGCCTTTTTCTTTATGATCATCTTGGCGGCCGAAAGCTCTTACCCCCGACGCGGACTCTCAATCTTGAAACGGATGACGCTGGCCAAGCATTAAAGCCCGACGCGCGCATCGGCTTTGAATATTCGGATTGTTGGGTGGATGATGCGCGTCTTGTGGTGCTCAATGCGATGGATGCGCGTACCCGCGGCGCCCTTATTGAAACACGACAGAAACTGATTTCGGCCATTCGTAAAGATGGGTTTTGGGATCTCACAATTGAAGATCAAGTGACCAAAACATCCAAACACATTGAAGCGCGCGCGCTGATTAATGCGGCGGGCCCTTGGGTTGCCGATGTCTTGCAAGATAAAATTCGCTCGGATCTCGAAGCGCGGGTGCGTCTCGTTCAAGGATCGCATATTGTTGTCGGACGCCTGTTTACACATGATCGCGCGTATATTTTTCAAAATGCGGATGGTCGTATTATTTTTGCCATTCCCTATCAGAATAATTTCACGCTCATTGGTACAACTGACCATGATTATCAGGGAGATCCCTCCGCGGTTCACGCAACTGAGGATGAAATCACCTATCTTCTGTCTGCGGCGCGGGACTATTTCAAAGCACCGATCGAGCGTGACAATGTGGTGTGGGCCTATTCCGGTGTAAGACCCCTTTATGATGACGGCGCATCAAAGGCGCAGGAAGCGACGCGTGATTATGTGCTTAAACTCGATGACATAAAGGGACAGGCGCCCTTGCTTGCCGTATTTGGCGGAAAAATCACAACCTATCGCAAGCTCGCTGAGTCAGTTCTCGAACGGCTGATGCCTTATTTCCCCAAACTCTCTGAGCGCAGGGGCTGGACAGCGAACGACGTTTTGCCGGGAGGTGATTTTCCCGTTACGGGATTTACGGCTTTGGTTGATGAACTCGCTGATGCCTATCCGCAATTTGATCGCTATTATCTTCTGAGACTTTGCCGTCAATACGGAACGCGTGCGCGCCATATTCTGGGCACGGCACAATCCATGTCTGATCTCGGCCGTTCCTTTGGTGGTACTTTGACAGTTCGTGAAATTGATTATCTGAAGCGCGAGGAATGGGCGAAAACGGCCGATGATATTTTATGGCGCCGTACCAAGCTAGGCCTTGCTCTGTCACAGGCTGAACGCGAGGCACTTGCATCCGCGCTTCAATCAATCACTTGAACCAGATATCAGCTTGGAGATGGAGCGCCGATGGCTGAACATGGTCTAATGTTGTGATCAATGTTTTCGGACCATTCGGATTGCCGCTTGGATCATAATAAACGCCGGTGCCACCGCTGCTATTGGCGGCTAAGATCAAATGATGATCCGCGATCGGGTCTGTTCCAGCATAACCTGCCGTTTTGAAAATCCCGCGTAAATCGAGCAGATCCGTTCCGACTGTAAAATCGGTGATATGACCCGCGCGGTATGGCAAGGCTTTGTATACAAAATCGTCAATGCCTGCGCCGCCCGTGAGCACATCAGCGCCTTTGCCGGCGATCAATTCATCGTTCCCGGCAAGACCATTCATGCTGTTTCCGAAGATCGTCGAATTTGACGTCATGAGATTATCAAGCTCATTGCCGATACCCGTCTGCGGGCCCGCGGATGGATTCTTACCAATTCCAACCAGCGTTATATTTTCAACATTTTTGGGAAGGGTAAAATTGCGCGTTGCGCTAAGCACCGTATCAATGCCCAAAGAATAAAGACTTTCATTAACAACGCATCGATCGGTGTAGATGAGAAACACATCATTACCGAGCCCGGTCATCGTGTCATTGCCACCCCATGAATCAAAAAATGTATTGGGTGAAGAGGAAGTCAAAACATTATTGCGTGAATTGCCTTGAACAAGATGCGTTGTTGGCGGTGTCAATGGCAAATCAAACAGAGCTTGAATGATGGGTGTTGTCGGAAGCGCTTTATAGGCTCGTATATAATCGATCTGCATATGCGCCGGAAATGGCGTCGTGCTATCTGGGCTTCCGGGCCAGTCGCCACCAATGGCGAGATCGGCAAGCATATACATCGGTTTATTCATATCAGGAGGCGTCGCCTGACGTGCAACCGCTGTGCCGTCAAAATACCAAGTGATATAATCTTTCTCCCAATCGACACCGTATTTGTGAAAGCCGGTTGTCATGCCGGGGGCTTCGACAACGCCACCGGCAACTTGATTGCCATCATAGTGAATAAACATCTGTAACGTCGTCGGCAGATTGCCGAGCATTTCCATGATATCGATTTCTGGTGGCCATGTTTGATCCGTCGGCAGTAGCCAAAAAGCTGGCCATACGCCTTGTCCAGCCGGCAGCTCGGCACGCATTTCGAAATAGCCATAAGTTTGCGCGAAGCTGTGATAGGTTGTGATCATTCCTGATGTGTAGGGATAGCCGGTGATCGCTTGTATTTCCGGTGATGCCGGTTTGGCTTCAATGGTCAGAATGCCATTCGAAACACTGAAGGGATTAACCGCGCTGGTCGGGCCATAATAGGGGTTAATGTACCACTCAAGCTCGTGATTGGCGCCATTGGTTCCGCCACTCGGACCTGACCATGGATAGGCACTATCCCATGTGCCCGAAGTGCCATTCCATATGCTGATGGAATTGAATTCATCATCGAAGGTCAACACGGCTGTGGACGATAGATTTTTCGGGTCAATCAACATCGTGTAATCCCCAAACCCAACAATTAAAACAAAAAGTGGAACGCAGAGCACTTGTCTGAAAACGGGCTGAAGCATGGCTGTTTAGAGCCGGTATTCAAATTACTCTCGAAACATAAGAGATTTTGAAATCATTGTAATACGTAGAAAAAATGAGGCTGTAGTATGTGTATTTTTATGCATGCCGCAAAGGCGCGCGGTGGTGTTCACGTCATATTCTGCGTTTTATCGTACCGAGATTGGCGATGAGAATAGATCGATGAATTAACACGCACGTCATCATTCTCCGCGAAGTGGGAGATGTATTAAATGCGTGAGGGATCAAAAAAGAAGAAAGCTGTAATCAGCTCGACAAGGCGCCTGGTCCCGGTATTGCGCCGGGAGGACATTTGCCCAGAATGATCATGCCAAGCACTTCATCCTTTGACACGTCTTCGACGCGCGCTGTTCCGACAATACGACCATTCTTCATCACGGCCACGCGATCTGCCAAATCAAACACATCGTGAATATCATGGCTGATCAGGAAGATACCGATGCCTTGTTTTTTGAGTTCCAATGTCAGGTCAGCGACTTGTTGCGTTTCTTGTGGACCAAGTGCGGCGGTTGGCTCGTCCATGATGAGGATATTGGCGTTGAAGTGAATGGCGCGCGCGATCGCAACCGACTGGCGTTGGCCGCCCGACAATTTTTTTACGGGTTCTTTGAAGCGTCGGAAATTGGGGTTAAGGCGGCCCATTACTTCACGCGTTGCGGCTTCCATTGCCACATCATCAAGCGTGCCCCATGCCGTGCGCAATTCGCGTCCTAAAAACAGGTTGGCCGCAGCGTCCACATTGTCTGCAAGCGCGAGCGTTTGATAAATCGTCTCGATTCCGTAGCGCTTGGCGTCGCGTGGATTGTCAATCGAGGCTTTCTCGCCACGAATATAAATGTCCCCGTGATCGCGTTGATAAGCGCCGGACAGAATTTTGATCAGTGTCGATTTGCCGGCGCCGTTATGGCCCAACAATGCCACGACCTCGCCTTTATAGAGTTCGAGCGACGCGTGATCGACCGCCTTGATGCCGCCGAAGGCAATCGAAATGTCGCGCATCTCGACAAGCGGTTGGCGGCCATCTGCGAAGGCATTGATGGTTGATGAGGTGTGAGCGGTTGTCGTTGTGGTCATTGTTAGGCCCTCCCTCAGTTCGCACGGCGCCGATAGATTTGATCAAGCCAGACCGCAAAAACGAGCACGGATCCGACCGCCATATCTTTATATGCCGAGTCAAAATTCAAAAGTGTCATACCGGATTGCAGGGATTGCATCACAAGTGCGCCGAGTATCGCGCCATAAATCGTACCCACGCCGCCGGCGAGTGATGTGCCGCCAATCACTGTTGCAGCAATGACATAAAGCTCATCGAATTGGCCGAGTGCGTTCGAAGCGGCGTTCAAGCGAGCGGATGAGATACATGCGGAAATGGCAGCCAAGACGCCCATAATGCTGAACATGATGAGCGTTATGCGCTTGGTGTTGATACCGGCGAGTTCCGCAGCTTCAGGATTTCCACCAATCGCATAAACATAACGGCCAAAGCGGGTTCGTGTGGCGACGAAAGTCATGACGATGGCTGCTGCTGCTGCAATCAACACCGGAATCGCAAAGCCTTTCGACAAGAGAAAGCCGTCTTCCGGTATCGGTATATTATAGCGTTCGGCATATTCATTGGCGAGTTTTGGCGGGAAATAATAGGAGTTAACCAGTAACACCGTGCCGAGCGTTATGCCGCAACCAACGATTCCTAAAAAAGTTTCAGCCCACATCGGACGCAAGGGGAAGTTAAATTTCTGCCGTGACTTTCTGCCAAAATAAAGCGCGAGCACAATCACAACGCAAACAATAATGCCGAGGATCCAGCTACCGGTTGCCTTGATCGAGGCATCGAGTGGTCCACCGCCTAAGAGTTCGAACGTCTCATCCATGGGCGCGACGGTTTCGCCTCGAATAATCGCCCAGGCAGCACCGCGCCAAACAATGAGGCCACCAAGAGTGACAATGAAGGAAGGTATACCGGCATAGGCAATGAGATAGCCATGAAAGCCGCCGAGCAACGCACCGGCGCTTAACCCGATGAGAATGGTGATGATCCAAATCGCGGGATGGCCAACGCCGAGCCATGGCCCGAGCACATAGACTTGCGCATAACCCATGATGACGGCAATGACGCCGAGCAAAGAGCCGACGCTCAAATCAATATGCCGCATGACGATGATCAGCACCATGCCTGTGGTCATCACGGCGATAGATGAGGTTTGAACGAGAAGAATCCAGAGATTGCGCGGTGAGAGGAAGACGCCGTTACCCGTGCGCAAAATTCCTGCGAAGTGAAAACACACCGAGATCAGAATCAACGCACCGACCATGCCGAGCAGTCGCGTATCGATTTCAGTTGCGCGCAGGAAACGTGTAACCACGCCTTCTTGAGCCAGCGCGGGTTCTGAGCGCGTTTCTGTGGATTGTGTCATGGCGTTTCTCTCTGAGGCTTTTGGAGGCGCACGCGCTTTTGTGTAAGCGTCTTAATGTTATTCTTTATAGCTTCTATTTGGCGAGAAAAAAACCGCGCCGCTCGTCCTCACGGAGATTGCGGCGCGGTCAGATGGCATTAAGCGCTAGCGTTTATTCGACGCCAACACTCAAAAGATCATTAGCCGCAAGCCTTGACCGAGCCAGCTTTCACGCCAGCGCAAGCCTTTTCCTTGGTGATGTGGCCAGCCTTGATGGCGACATCGAGCGTGTCCTTCGTGATCGTTGTCGGCTCGAGGAGGATCGAGTTCATTTCGACGCCCTTCTTGCCGAGGTTGAACTTGGTCACGCCTGGGAGCTTGTCGATCGCGGTGCCGTCAGCAATCATGTTGGCGAGTTCGCCAGCCTTCTTGCCGAGCTGTGTGGCGTCTTTCCAGATCGAAACGGTCTGGGTGCCGAGAGCAACGCGGTTGATCGCAGCAAGGTCACCGTCTTGGCCCGAAACGGCAACCGAGCCGTCCATGCCCTGTGCCTTGAGCGCTGCAACAACGCCCGAAGCCATGCCGTCATTTTCAGACACGACGGCATCGATCTTGTTGCCAGTCGAAGTCAGGCACTGTTCCATGTTCTTCTGAGCATTGTCGGGCTTCCAGCCATCGGTGAAGGTTTCGCAAGAATTCTTGATCTTGCCAGCCTTGATCGCATCGCCGAGCACTTCCATGATGCCCTTGAAGAGGAAGGTTGCGTTCGGGTCACCCTTGTCGCCCTTGATGAAGGCGTAGTTACCGGCTGGCTTTACCTTCTGCACTTCCTTCGCCATCAAACGGCCAACGCCGATATTGTCGAAGGTGATGTAGAGCGCTGATGGATCTTCGAACTGCACGTCATAGGCCATCGTCTTGATGCCTGCGTCGCGAGCGGCTTTGATCGACGGAAGGATTGCGTCTGAATCGTAAGCAACGATGACGATGACGTCGACCTTCTGCGTGATCAGACCTTCAATGTCCTTAGCTTGCTTTTCAGCCGAGCCCTGAGCGTCGGTCGAAACATACTTGTTGCCAGCGGCTGTGACAGCTGCCTTGATCGCCGCTTCGTCGGTCTTCCAACGCTCTTCCTGGAAGGTCTTCCAGGACACAGCAATCGTCTTATCCTTGGCGAGTGCCGGTACGGCCGCGCCCAGCAAAAGGGCGCCGGTCAATGCGGCGACTGTTGCTTTCAACATGGGTGTAGTCTCCCCCTGATTGGTCTTTGAAAAATGCAGATGAACTCCGCGAGCCCCACGTCGGGGCCTACGAGACTACTTGCCAAATCTGTATGCCAAGTCAACATGGCAACCCATTAATAAATGCATAGCGGTGGACGGGCCGAACGGGACTTGCGTTATAAATTGTCCCAATTTTGGGAGGTGGCGCGTGACTCTGCGGCAGGGCCGAATAAAACTGGGGTGTTTTTATGCCGTATCAGGGTGGCTCGTTTTGAACCCGGGCGGAAAGGTCCACCTCGACTGACCAAAATTTAGGCGAAATGGGGCCGGTCGGCTCCATTATTTGGAATTCAATTTTTCCGTAAGCAATAAAGGCGAAGAGGCAGAACAAAATTGTCTGGATATCCGAACTTCACATCAAAAATTTTGAAGACGCTGCTACATTTAGCCGCGGTCTTTTTGTGGCTCACTTCTTTGGGGTTTGCGTCGCTTCATGCCCAAACCGCGGGCCTGACGTCTGAAGCCGTTATTCAGAAATGGTACACGCTCAGCCTCGCTCTTATTCGTCACACGCCGACATACTCACCACCGGTTGCAAGTCGTTCACTCGCCTATGTTGGGGTTGTAACTTACGAAGCGGTGGCAAGCGGTTCTGACCGTCTTCAATCAGTGGTCGGCCAGCTCAATGGTTTGGACGGTTTGCCGCCTCGGGAGCCGGGTCAGTCTTATAATGAATTGATTGTGTTGGAAGCGGCGCTTGCCGCATCGATTCGTGATCTTTTTTCCAATACGGGGCCGAGCGGCCAGCAAGCCATCAACAGACTTAGCGGGGAGCTTCGCACCGCGGTGACTTCTGCCGAGCCAGATGCCGCGAGTGTGGAGCGGAGCACGCGCTATGGCGAAGCGATAGCGGCGCATATTCTCGACTGGTCGCGTAAAGACGGCGGCGCGGTGATCGAGAATATGGGTTTCCCGTGGACCTATTCCCTGAAGAAAGGTCCGGAACATTGGGTGCCGACCAATCCGCTCTCGCGTCAGCAACAAGTGCCGCTTTTGCCGAATTGGGGCAATAACCGCCCCTTTGCGATGCCAACCAATACGGAATGCGCTTTACCGGCGCCGCTCCCTTATAGTGAGGATCCGCAATCAGCCTTCTACAAGGAGGCTTTGGAGACCTATCAAACCAGTAAGGCATTGACGCCTGAACAAAAGGCCATTGCTTTCTTCTGGACCGATGATGCGATGGCAACGCCCACGCCCGCAGGACACTGGATTTCGATCGTGTTGCAGATTGCGCAGGCTGATCGCCTTCCACTCGAAAAGCTCGTCGATGTCTTGATGCGGGTGAGCGTGGGTATGGCCGATGCCTTTATCGGCTGTTGGCACGAGAAATATCGTCATGATCTTTTGCGACCTATCACTTATATCAAGCGCGTGATTGATCCGGACTGGATGCCCTTTTTGTTGACGCCGCCTTTTCCGGAATATCCGAGTGGTCATAGCGTGCAGTCAGGCGCGGCAGCGACCGTTTTAGCCGCCGTTCTGGGTGACCCCTATCCTTTCAGCGATAAAACGCGGGAACGCGATGGTGCGATACCGCGCAATTTCACAGGCTTTATTGCAGCGGCAAAAGAAGCTGGTATCTCACGCCTCTATGGCGGTATTCATTTCCGTACCGCGATTGAGCGGGGGTATGAGCAGGGCCGTTGTATTGGCGCCTATGCAGTCGCTTTGAAAACACTGAAATAACATGAAACACATCTTCTCACGCTTTTCATTTGTGCTCGGATGTTTGGCCCTTTTGTCAGCTACGACATCACAAGCCCGCGCAGCCGAAGGCTTGGTCATTCCTCAGTTCCTTGAAGAAACATCAAGCGCAGGTGTTGACAGCATCTATCGCGGTGACTGGCAGTATATGGTGGGTGGTGGCGCTGCTGCCTTTGATTGCAATGGCGATGGGTATCCTGATCTTGCTTTGGCGGGTGGGGAAGGCAAAGCGTCTTTCTTTGTCAACAAAAGCGCTCAAGCAGAGCGCTTGCAATTTTCGCGTTTCGACAGTGGCGCCGAATTGGAGCGCGTGACCGGATTTTATCCGCTCGACATTGATGGCGATGGCGTGATGGATCTTGTTGTCTTGCGCGTTGGCGAAATTACATTGTTGCGGGGCCTCGGTGCTTGCAAATTTGAACGCGCCAATGAGCAGTGGCGCTTTAAAGCACCAGAAGCATGGTGGACGTCTTTCTCTGCCACATGGGAGCGCGGCGCGGCTTGGCCGACTTTGGCCTTTGGCGCCTATATTGACCCGAAATCCGAAAACAACCCATGGGGCTCCTGCACGGATAATGTTTTGGTGCGCCCGATTCCGGAAACTAAAGGATTTGCTGATGCAATACCTTTGAAGCCCAGCTATTGCGCGTTGTCGATGTTGTTCACCGACTGGAATCGATCGGGCACGCCGTCTCTGCGCGTGTCGAATGATCGGGAATATTATGAAGGCGGGCAAGAGCAGCTTTGGCATGTAAATGCGGGCGAGCCACCACGCTTGTACACCGATGCCGAGGGATGGAAGTTCCTGAAAATCTGGGGAATGGGCATTGCCTCAACCGTTCTCTCCGGGGAACAGCATCCTTCTTATTTTTTGACGAGCATGTCAGACAATAAATTGCAGGTGTTGCGCTCGCCTCCCGATGGCCCGCTAAAGCCAATGTATAAGGATATTGCCTATGATCGCGGTGCGGTGGCGTATCGTCCGTATACAGGAGGCGATTTGCGACCAAGCACCGCTTGGCACGCGCAATTTGAAGACGCCAATAATGACGGATTTGCGGATCTCTTTATTGCAAAGGGCAACGTTGATCGCATGCCAGATTTTGCCGAAAAAGATCCAAACAATCTCCTGTTACAAAAAGCCGACGCCAGTTTTACTGAAGTTGGCGACGTGGCCGGTGTTGCGAGCTTTGCGAATGCACGCGGTGGCATTCTTGCAGATTTCAATCTCGACGGGTTGATTGATCTTGTGGTTGTCAATCGACGCGAAACGGCAAAAGTTTGGCGCAATGTAACGCCGGATGCGGGGCGCTGGATTGAAATTCTTCTGGCCGATCTCTCCTCCAATCGAGATGCGATTGGTGCTTGGGTCGAAGTCCGGCAGGGCGAACAAATCCAAACCCGCGAAATCACCTCGGGCGGCGGACATGCGAGTGGTCAAAATGGGTGGTGGCATTTTGGAACAGGAGCATCGCAATCGGTTGATGTACGGATAACATGGCCCGATGGGCGGGTTGGTGAATGGCAAACGGCTACAACGAATGCCTTTTATGTGATGTCTCCGAATGATGCGCCGCGCGCCTGGACGCCTGCTATTCGCGCACAATAAAGCGGATTATTGATTGATTATGTTGACGGCGTTACCAAACCCAAGGCTTTTATGACGCCATATGTTCGCAACATCTCATAGGCACTGATCACATCAATTCTCACAGACGGATGCGTACCAAGGTCGCCAAAGATCGAAATGCGTGAAAGAACAGAGTCAACACAAAGCGCCGCATTATCACCGGCGTGCCGCAAATCGGATTGCACTTGATCGGCAAGGGGATCTTTCCAAATGAGACTTTGCCCTTGTTCATCGTTGCCCTGCGCATAGAGAATAAAGCCCGCGATGCCATAAGCGAGCCGACCAAGACTCAATCCATGATTTAGTCGATCGCATGCCGTTTCAATCCATCTTTGTGGAATTTTCTGCGAACTATCCGAGGTAATTTGATCGAGGCGATGATGGAGCGCCGGGTTTTGAAACCGTTTGATCAATGAGGATGCATAGGCTTGCGCATTCGCCCCTTGGGGTGCCCTTAATACAGGGGTGACATCGTCCACCATGAAATATGAGATAAAATTTTTGAGTATCGGATTTTGCATAGCCTCTGCAACGGTTTGAAAACCTGCGACCGCACCAAGAAAGGCCAATAAGGTGTGCGATGCATTGAGCAATCTCAGTTTCATCATTTCATAGGGTGCCGCA
>CANGPA010000002.1 GCA_947455645.1 Hyphomicrobiales bacterium
ATGATCTTTTCAAAACCATCCGCGTTACCGAAGATCCCGAATTGCCATCAGGCGGATTTCGCCTTTCGGCACGCGATCTTGAAGTGGAAGATGTTCCTGAACTTCTTGGTGCGGGAGATCAGCCATGATTGATCTGGCGCGTTCGCTTGATCGCGAATTATCAATTCTGCGCGGTTCACGACGCGTTGATGCCGTTGGCCGCGTCAAGCGCTTTGATGGCCAGATTGTTCACGCCAGTGCGTTTCCGGCAGCGGTTGGCAATGAATGCCGCATTGCTTGTGGCGACGGCCAATGGGCCGAAGCGGAAGTGATTGGCTTTCTCGATGATTATACAGTTCTTGTTTTAACCGGCGGGCCTGCATCGCTTGTGGCCGGTGCGCGTGTTGAAACCGTGCGCCGCGTGGATGTTGTTCCGGTTGGCCCTGCTCTTTTGGGGCGTGTAGTTGATGGCGCAGGTCGCCCGCTTGATGATTTGCCTGAACCGCTTTTGCGTGAGCATTGGCCGCTGAAAGGCGAACGCGTGAATCCGTTGCGTCGTCGCCCGGTTCGCGAACCACTCGACACGGGTGTGCGGTCTATCAATGCGCTTTTGACTATGGGTCGTGGCCAACGTGTTGGCATTATCGCCGGTTCGGGCGTTGGTAAATCGTCGCTGCTTTCCGCCATGGCACGCTTCACCCAAGCCGATGTCGTGATTTTGGGTTTGATTGGCGAACGCGGTCGCGAAGTAGCGGGCATGGTGGAAGAACTTTCTGCCTCACCGAGCTTTGCGCATACGATTGTTGTGGCTGTACCGGCTGATCAATCACCCGTTTTGCGCATACGCGGCGTGCATCGCGCAACCGCCTATGCCGAGTATTTTCGTGCACAGGGCAAGAGCGTGTTGTTAATGATCGACTCGCTCACACGCGTGGCGCATGCGCAACGTGAACTTGGTCTGGCTTTGGGTGAACAACCCACAACCAAGGGCTATCCGCCATCGGTTGTATCGCTGATCGGTCAGTTATTGGAACGCTCAGGTCTTGATGGTGACACCAATGGCAGTGTGTCAGCAATTTATACCGTGCTCGCCGATGGCGACGACACAACCAATGACCCGATTGTTGATTCGGCGCGCGCGATTCTTGATGGCCATATTGTTCTCTCCCGTCGTCAGGCAGAACAAGGCATTTATCCGGCGATTGATCTTTCCGCATCCATCAGCCGCACCATGGTGGATTGTGTCTCCTCGGGGCATATGGCGCGCGCGCGCCGATTCCGCCGCTATCTCAGCCTTTATGAACAGAACCGCGAATTGATGATGCTTGGCGGCTATCAACCCGGACAGGATCCGGAGCTTGATCTCGCGTTCCAGATCAATCCGTCGCTTGTTAATTTCATCAGCCAGACCACGAGCGAGCGCTCGGGCTTTGTGGAAAGTGAAGCGCGGTTGCAGGCGCTTATTCCATGACGACCGCGCATATCACACGGCTCGCCGCGCTCAAGCGGAAGGTCGAATACCATAAGTGGCAGATCGAGACCGGAAAGCTGATTGCCGAAATCCGGCGTCTGGATGATCGTATCGCACAGGTCAACCAGCTCAAATCCGTCTATCAGGATCAATTGACCAGACCCTCGCTCACCGCACGGGAGCTCGTGGGCATCCGCATTATCAATATGCATCTGAATGAACGGCAGGATCTGGATAAAAGCCGTTTGGACCTTCTGGCGGAAGAAAGACGGCGCCTATTAGGCATGCTCGCGGCCAAAAAACGCGAGGTTGATACGCTCGAGACCGAGGCGCAGCGCCTCAAACGGCTCGAATCCGAGGAAAAGCTCGAAAAACTACAGGCTTTGATGCCCGCTAGACGCGCTTAAGGCGTATGGCATAGATGTTGCTACCATTGGTTGTCATATTTTGTCTGCATTTCTAGGTGAGATGCAGCGTCAACGAGGACGATCCATTGGTTCAGGCCCTAACGGCAGGCTCGGTACTCCCCATTCCCCTCGGCGATCCCCTCGCCGGAGAGAGAATAGGCGCGCCTACGTCTGATTCGGCCCTTTTTGATCTCGCACTCCTCGCACCACGCCTTGTTTCAGTCGAAACGGAGGGTGACGGCACGGCGTCACCCGCCATCGATTCCATAGCGATCACGGTCGGTGACCGCTCCGTTTCAGGCGCCGACCCTGTCGACATCCCGACAGGCGAGGCACAGACGATCAACGCCGCGCCTCCATCACAGGACCCGCGGCCGATTGCGGCTGGGCTTCTACCGCCGAGCAATCCGGATGATGACGCCGCACTCGCCCAAGCCCTCTCCGCGCTTGCCGCGCTTGAACAGGCCGGGCGCTCGACGCTCAGCCCAAGACCAGCCCCCTCCAATCTGATCGCTAACCCGATAATGGCGCAGTTCGGACGTGTTCTGACGATGCCTAAGGCAGAGTCCGCCGCCTCTCAGGGGATGTTCGCCGCCGGCAATAAAGCGCCAGAGGACATTGACCTCGGCACGATGCCGGACCCGACCATAAAAACCACAGAGACAACAGAGCCTTACGCGACAACCAGCCCGCTTCCCGAAGGGATCGTTCCCGGAGACCCGGCTTCTCCCGCCGCTCCGGCCTCGGCGACCCCGCTTGCCCCTCTTTCCGTTCACCAAGAACCGGCCCAATTTGCGTCCGAACACGTAACACCATCCGTCGTTACGCCGTCTCAAGAAGAGCCGCGTGACGCGCGCAGCGATGCGGCACAAGACGGGTCCGCGCCCGCTCAACGCGCGCCTGCGACGGACGCGTCTGGACTTGATGTCTCCCCATTTGAATTGTCGGCTCTTGAGGTTGCCTCTCTTCAAGTGCCCGTTCTTGACGCGGATTCGCGCGCATCGACCGCGACACGAGCCCAAACCCTTTCCCTCTTGGACATCGACCAACCATCTCTTGTTGTGTCTCCTCATGCCATCGAAGATGCGCGCCGCTCTGAACAAGCGATCAAGATTGGCGACCTCGTGAATGAGCCGCGCCCGATTATTCTACCGAACCGGCCGATGCCGGTTGCACCGCCTTTGCCGCTGACCGATCCCGTGTCTTCGATTCCTGATCATGCCGTGCTTGAAATGCTGACGGATGATGTAGCGCCTCTTGATGCACTCTCTTTCGGCGCAAAATCGATTGCGAAGCCGCTCGATACAAGCGCTGCGACATCGATCATTGAGCGCAAGATCGTTGACGAAGATGATGCCGCAGAGATTTTATTGCGTACTGCCGCAGTCGATGCGTTATCAGACTCGTCTTCTATTCAGACCAACAGCGATGATCAGAAGGATGATCGTTCGATCGTTGTGGCGCAAGGCTCGTCATCTGATCTGAAAGATTTGATGAATGATACTGCAATGCTTTTTGCCGTACCAGATCGTGTTGCCGCTCAGATACAGGTTTCGCATCAGGTCAAATCGTCAGACAAGAGTGATGATGATTCTGATAATCAAACAGATGCACGCCAATCAGACGCAGACTTAGTCATAAATCAAAGCGCCCAAGAACAAGCCTTGATGATGAACGTCGTACCCGTGATGCCAAGTCTAGCAGATCATAAAATCGATCATGACGATTGGACTGACGCGCAGTACGAATCTGGTCGCACAAAGCGTGGGACATCCCTCGCAGACGCGTTCACCATCAAGGCTGAACAGATGATCAACACGGCTGATCATCAAGACAGGCTTGACGCAAGCCAGGCACCGCAAGCGGCAAATCTCGATCTGAAAACGCTGATGGCGCGCGCGGATAAGATGGCATTACCACCTGATCTCGACACCGATGGCGCCTTAACCGAAGCGGTGAAAACCGCTCTGGTGCCGCTGTTAAAAGAACAGGCGTCGGCTAAGACAGAGTCAACTCAATCGGAACATCTTTCATCGGGACGAGCCACCGCGCATACGCTTTTTGACGCGATCCGCGATGACCGCAGCGACGCATCGGACCATGAACCATCGCAACAGAATGGCCGGAGCTTCTCCGATTCATCATCTGAATCTTATAGCGCGCGTCACGCGTCCGACTTAACCAAGGCGATCAAGATCGAGACCCGTGAATTCGAAATCACCGCGCGCGCAGAGCAGGACTCGGATGCGCATGAGGTATCAAGAGAAGACGCATCATCCGCCGCTGACGCCACGCTCTCAGCACTCTCCACGCAAGTGAACATTGAGTCTCTGGCCGCACGCGATGCGACATTGCCGTCCAACACAATGATCCATGCGACACAAATAGCGGGCGAAACCATCACCGGCGGCGTAACCCCGTCGCTGGCGGTTTTCACGGCGCCCGCTGTGCCAGATCTAGGCTCCGCACAAGCGCCTCAGGCAACGCAGCAGCCCGCGCAAACATCTTATGCAAGAGTCGATAATCCTGTTTTTGAGATGCAGCGTGATCGCGCTTTTGAGACTCAGATCATCGCAGCGCTGAAAGCGGGACGCAATGATGTGCGCGTCTCCCTCTATCCACCCCAGCTCGGACAGGTTACAATCAACCTCGCCCTTGACGGCCAAAAGGTAAAAGTCAGCCTCAAGACATCAAACCGCGAAGCCACCAGCGTTCTCTCAGCAGAACGCAACACGCTGGCATTTGCTCTTGATCATGAAGGCTTCACGCTTGAGGATTTTGACGTCGCCGACGATGCCTCGGGCCAAGACAAAAACAACCATCACCAAGAGAGCGTTGCCGGCGTTGCGCCGACATCGACCTCTTCATCCGAATTTTCCATCGATATTACAATCTGACGCGAGGACTCTATCATGGCCGCAGCCGCAGCTCCCAAAGAAGCCGAACAAGAAGGCGAGAAGAAGAAAAAGCCGATCCTCAAGATCTTGCTTTTCGTCATTGGCGGCATCGCGCTGATCGGAACCGGATTCGGCAGCGCCGTTCTCTATATCAAGCTCACAACGCCCAAGGATGAGAATCCGCTCGCGATCGTGATCGAGAAAAAGGGCGAAGCCCCGCCCGAAGGCGAACATGCGGCGGATGCTCACGCCGAAGCTGGCGCCAAAGTCCCGCATAAAGTCACCGAAGCCGAAAAGAAGGCTGAGGAAGCCGCTGCCGCCAAGAAGGGCGGCGAAGGTGGCCATGGCGGCGGCGAAGCCAAGCCGGCCGAAGGCGGCCATGGCGGTGGCGAAGGTGGTCATGGCGGCGAAGGCGACGCGAAGGGCAAAGCCGTGCCGCAGGAAGAAAAATTCGTCACCTCCTATTACGAATTCCCCACCCCGTTCACGACCAATCTCAAGAATTCACGCAAATTTATCCAGGCCGGCCTCGGTGTCGGCACGCAATATGACGCCACCGTGATCGAAAACCTGAAAAAACATGAGCTTGCGATCAAATCGGAAGTTCTGCTGATTTTGGCCGATACAACGGAGGCTGACCTCGTCGGTATCGAAAATCGCAAGAAGGTTCAGGACAAAATCCGCGACGGCATTAATACAATTCTTACAGAACGTGAACATTTTGGGGGAATCGAAAACGTTTTCTTTACCACTATGGTTATGCAGTAAGTTCCCAGGTCCAGTGAGTTTTGGTTGAGTGATGTCCAGTTCGCGTAAACTAAGCAATGAAGAGGTCGCCGCCCTTCTCGAAGGTCTTGAGGACGGCTCCCTCGCGGTTGGCGCTGGCGCTGTGCCGACCAAGGACTACCAGCCCTATGCGCTGGGTGCGGACGACGCCAATCTGCTCGGCGATCTCTACACATTGCGGCTGATCAATGAGCGATTCGGCCGCCAGTTCCGGAACATTCTGTTGCCGATGCTCCGTTTTGCTCCGCGCGTTCAGACCCTGCCACCGGAAACGCGGCGCTTTGACGAATATCTGGCAAGCCTCGATCCGTTTTTAGGCCTCACGACGCTGCGCGTGGATGAGCTCAAGGGCTCTATTCTCGCGACCGTCCCCGCGCGCTTGATCAGCATTCTGGTGAATTCCTTCTTCGGCGGGCGCGGCGACAGCCCGATCACCCGTTCGAGTGAATTTACACCGACCGAAGAACGCATGATCCAGATTGTTATGGAAGGCGCGACCAAAACGCTGACAGACGCTTGGAAAGAAGTCTATGAGGCCAATTTCGAAGTGATGGCGAGCGAGATGAATCCTGCGTTCCTGTCCTTCATCGAAGGCAATGAACAAATCGTTATCTGTTCTTTCGTGGTGCAATTGCCTTTTGCCAAATCGGCAACGATTGAACTTGTTTATCCTCTACAAATGCTCAAACTCATCGCGCCGCTTCTGCGCTCGAAAGTGCAGCGTGTGGGCGAAAACCGTGACGAGAACTGGGCAACGCGCCTGCGCGACGCCATTATGGAAATTCCTTTGGTCATTGCACCACGCGTGGCCGAACCGACCGTGGATCTCACACAGCTGCTGAGATTGCGCGCCGGCGCTGTCATCGCCATCGAACCTTTCAACGACGTTCCCGTCTATATCGAAGGTCATTCTCTTTTCAACGGCCGCATCGGCGAGAAGGACGGCAAAATGGCCGTCTCAATCGTTTAATCACGCCAAATACGGACAAGAACCATGTCAACACCTGAAGCCGCGATTGAACAATCCGATCTTCCTCAAGCCTCAGCCCAAAATCTGAAACTGCTTGAAAACATCGAAGTGAAACTCACCGTTGAAGTGGGCGGAACACGCATCACAATTCGTGATCTCCTCAAGCTGAATGAAGGCTCGGTCGTCGAGCTTGATCGTCTCGCCGGTGAACATCTCGACATTCTCGTCAATGGAACGCTGCTTGCCAAAGGCGAAATCGTTCTGATTGGCGAAAGCCTTGGCATTCGCTTCACGGAAATCATCTCACCGGAGCAACGGTTGAGGAGTATTTAGTGGCAAATTTCGCCTCTCTCATTTTGGTGGTTCTTCTTCTCGGCGGCCTCGTGGCCGCCGCGGTGCTGCTGAGACGGTATCGCGATCGACTTGGCCAATCCTTTGCCAAAGGCCCGATTGTGATCAAAGGCATCACAAATATCGGTGACGGATCACGTCTCATTCTTGTTGATATTGATGGCATACGCGCGGTGTGCGGTGTGGGGCGACACGGTGTTGGCGCTATCACGCTTCTGGACAAAACACCGGAACCGGACAAAGGCGCATGATCAAGAGATCCATGATCAAATCCCGTCATATTTATTCAGCGGCTTTGGCCGGATTTTTGGCAAGTTTATTGGCAATTCCGGCATGGGCCGCCGATCAGTCCCTGTTTGATTTGCCCGTCTTGAAACTCGAAAATCTTCCCGCCGGCGGACAATCACTTTCGCTCTCTCTTCAAACGCTGATCTTGATGTCAGCGCTGACCATTCTTCCCTCGATGCTTTTGGTGACGACGAGTTTCACGCGCATCATCATCACGCTTTCGATTTTGCGGCAGGCGATTGGAACACAGCAAACCCCGCCCAATCAGGTGCTCGTGGGTATCGCTTTGTTTCTGACCTTGTTTATCATGACGCCGACCTTCAAAGAGGCCAATGACGCAGCTTTTGCACCCTATTCCGCGGGCCAGATCAGCATTCAAGAAGCAGGAATTCGCACCGCAACGGTGATGAAAGGCTTTATGTTGCGTCAGACCCGGCAAAGCGACATCGCCATGATTGCCGAATTGCGCGGCGACAAAGGCTATGAATCAGCTGCCGATGTTCCCTTCGTTGTTGCGGTGCCTGCTTTTATTATAAGTGAATTGCGTACCGCTTTCACGATCGGATTTTTGCTTTATCTGCCGTTTCTCGTCATTGATATTGTTGTGTCGAGTATTTTGATGTCGCTCGGCATGATGATGCTCTCGCCGATGCTTGTGTCATTGCCATTCAAACTCTTGATGTTTGTGATTGTTGATGGCTGGTCGTTAACCCTCAATTCGCTCGTTGAGAGCTTCGCGCGCGGATCATAATTATGGGTTACGAACAATTCATCGCCATTGGCCGCGAAACGCTTTTAAGCACAGCGCTTACCGTCACGCCGGTTCTTCTGGCTGGACTCATTATCGGTTTGATTGTCGGTATTTTTCAAGCGGCGACCTCCATTAATGAAGCCACTTTGGCCTTTGTGCCGAAGCTGATTGTTGTGGGTTTGGTTTTGGTGATCGCTGGTCCCTTTATGATTTCGACTCTGACCGGATTTTTTCAAACGATCTTTTCTGAAATCGGACGGATCAACCGATGATCGTTTTGGACAATGCAACCTTGCTCGATACGCTTGTTGTATTTCTGCTCTTGTCGATCCGCATTTCAGCGATGATTTTGGTTGCCCCGCTCTTCTCCGCATCCAGCGTTTCTATCCCCATCCGCATCGTGATCGCGGTATCATCGGCGATCATGTTGATGCAGGCGATTAAAGCGCCGCGCCTTGACATATTGTCACCCGACGGCGTTTTCGCGATGGCCGGAGAAGCCGTTATCGGCGCAGCCATTGGTTTTATTTTTCAAATCGGTTTTGCCGCGGTTTCTCTTGCGGGCGAGCAGATTTCAACATCCACCGGACTTGGCTTTGCGGCAATGATTGATCCGCAAACCGGATCACAATCCCCTGTCGTCAATCAATTTCTCAGCATCCTGATGCTGCTGACCTTTTTGACCTTGGAAGGCCACCATATTCTCTTAAAATTATTGGCTGCCAGCTACGAGGTGTTGCCGATTGGTGGCGCCTTTCTTGGCCCCAAAGCGATTATCGGAATCGCAAAAGCCGGTGCGCTGATTTTCTCAGCCGGTATGCTCGCAAGCCTTCCCATTGTGGTTGGTCTTTTTCTGGTCACGCTTTTGATTGGCATTTTGACGCGTGTTGCTCCGCAATTGAATATTTTCTCGGTGGGTTTTGCCATCACCATTCTTGCAGGGCTCGTTTTATTGTTGGTTTCATTACCGAACCTGACAACAAGCATGGCCAATATCCTGAATGAAACAGCTGATGAGGCACGCTCCCTCATTCTGAATACAAAGGGAGCGCCGTAATGGCCGAAAACGACGAAGGTCAGGAACGCACCGAAGACCCAACCCACCGAAGGCTTGAACAGGCACTTGAAGACGGTCAGATTTTGACGTCAAAAGAACTTCTGCTGGCCGTTGTGATGCTGGGCGGTGCGCTACAAATCTCGATCGGTGGTCACTATTATTTCAATGAATTTCTTGGCGCGTTTCGCAACGGTCTTGATTTTTCTGACGCGCTGTCACGTGACTTGCCCTTAACCCAAGCGGTCGTCGCACGTCTTAGCGACGTTGCCATGCCCCTCATGCTTTTTGCAACGCCGCTTGTCGCCCTGCTGATCGTGGCTCAAATCGCCTTTGGTGGATTTCATTTTATTATCGGCAATGCCGGATTCAAATTTGACAAATTATCGCCCCTCAAGGGATTGGGGCGCATATTTGGATCGGGCGGGCTAATCGAACTGGTCAAAGCCATTGTTAAAATCGCTCTTGTGGGGTCGGTTGGCATTATCTATCTCATTCAGCGGCTACCCGATGTTTTGGCCTTAGGTCATTTGCCTTTTGAAGCGGCCCTTGCAAGTGCAGGCTCCATTTTTGCCTCCACACTTCTCGTTCTCGTCTTTGCAACCGTGATCATCGCTATCCTTGACGCATTCTTTCAATGGTATCGGCATCGTCAGCAATTGATGATGACGAAGCAAGAGGTGAAAGACGAAGCCAAGGATCGAGAAGGCTCGCCGGAAGTCAAAGCAAAGATTCGCCGCATGCAACGTGAAGCGGCAGAACGCGGATCGGTGGCCAATATCAGTCAAGCGCAAGTGATCATCACCAACCCGCTACATTTTGCGGTAGGATTACGCTATGATTTTGTGAAGGGCACCGCGCCGCTTGTTGTGGTGAAGGGATCAGATGCGATTGCGAAAATGATCCGTGAACAGGCGGCCGAAAAGAAATTGCCTGTGCTGGAATACCCGCTGCTTGCGCGTGCGATTTATTTCACGTCCGAAATTGGCGGTGAAATTCATTCGGAACTCTATCGTGCTGTGGCGACGGTTTTGAGTTTTGTGTTTCACGCCGGCGCAGAAGGCGAGAAGCCGGAAATCGAAGTTCCGACCGAGCTGCAATTTGATTCAAACGGTCGTGCTTTGGAGCGTCGCCGTGCCGCGTGATATTGAACCCATCTCGGCGATCGCCTCTTGCCATGGCTGCACCCATTTTTTTGTGACGCATCAGCCGGCTTGGCCCTATGGCTGTCGTGCATTTGGTGTCCGCTCACGCCGTCATCCGGCACGAGATGTGCAAGTGAATTCGGGAGAGGCGTGTCGTATGCGCGCCACCAATCCACCGCCTGTTTTTTCCCTTGAGGGAGTTCGATCATGAGCGAGAAGAAAAAGCCTGCAAAAGCCGCCGCACCCGCAAAGGACGAGGCCGTCGAACACGCTGCCGAAGCCCATGCTGCAGAGGCTGCAACCGAAGACCATGCGGATGAGGCACAGGCTGAAAGCGCGGATTCGATCAAGGAGAAGCTGAAAGGCGGCGCAAAAGACGCGGACGCCAAAGCAAAGGCGCCTTCGATTGAAGAAGCCATCCAGCTGGCTTTGGCAACGGCCGCGACCACGGCGGAAGCCAGCAGCGAAGTGTCAAAAATTAAAAAGCAGGTGAGCGAATTGGTGGCGGGCGCAGCGCGCTCTAACAAATTGCTCATTGGCACGGGTGTTGTCTTTTTGTTTATGGCCTCGATTGCGCTTGGCATTTCGGTGGCCTTTTATTTCAAGGCGATGAACCGGTTTGATGCGATGACCAATGTGAACCGTGATGCGTTGATGGCCTTCGCCGAAGAGGTGAATGCGTTTACAACATCGGCAACGCGCGTTGAAAAGGCAGCAAGCGAAACGGAAAAGCGCCTTGCGGCTTTGATGACCCAACAAGACGAAATCAAAGCGTTGATGCAAGGCGACCTCGCCAATCAGCAATCCATTCAGGGCAAGCTTGCGGAAAATACCGATACAATTAACGGTATTCCGGCAGCGACACGTAAAATCGTGGAAGATCTCGTATCCTCAAACAAACTCGTGGTCGCCCAAGTCGCCGATGCGATGAAGGAACAAATCAAAGCGATGGAAGCCTCCAATCCCAAGATGGATCTTGCCAAACAGATTGAAGACATTGTCAAAAAGCAACAGGCAGAAGCGGTGAGAACCGCGGCGATTGAAGCGCAGAAAAATGCGCGCTCGAAAAAATCGGTGGCGCAGCCTGATATCATGATCAAATATCCGTGAATGATTAATCAGTGCGTGTTGTAACGTGTCCGTAAGCACCGAAACATTCACCGGAACCGCCGTGCGCGTAACCGGGGTTGAACGTCTCTCCCCCGCGGAGAAGCTCGGCCTGTTACAGGGCGATGTTTTGTTGAGGATTGGACGGCGCGAACCGCTCGAAGCACTGGAAATGCCCAGCGTGCTTGAGGAGATTGGCGCGGAAAAAGACTGGATCACGGTGATGCGTGACAAGGTCATTTTTCGGATATCGACCGTCGGCGGCGCGATGGGTGTGACGCTTGAACCGTTTCCGCTTCAAGAAGACGTAACGGTTTCAGTGAATGGTGCATGGACTCCTTTTTACGCTGCCATTCGTCATGACGATGCACTTCTGCTTCTGCCCGAGCGCATTGCGGCGGTTTGGCTGCCCTTCCCTGTCATTGCTTATGGTTATTACCGGCTCTGGCAAATGGTAGCCGCAACGGTATTCTTATACGGCATCGGCTTTGCGACGAGTATGCTTGCCTTTGTTGTTATTTATTGCTCGAGCATCGTAACGCTCGCGATTGGCGGTCCCATTTTTTTGCGTGACACCGCTGTTAAAGACGGTTTTATGCCCCGCGCACGTGTGGCTTTGGCCAGCAAAGATGATGCAGCGCATTTGGAACTGGTAACGGGCGCGGTGTTGCGCCTCGACCGAGACAAAAATAAAAAGAAATAAAAACTCAGCGCCGTCCGTGGAGCGAAATGATTGACTCCACCGCGTGCACCGGCAAACCCGTTTTTGCAACGATCAGATCGCTGGTGACACCCTCACGCGCAAGGCGAATGGCGGCATCGACTGATTCAGGATTTTCACGTGGAGTTTGGCCGGCACCGCGAAACACGATTTCAAGCGATTTGATTTCAGCCTGAACCTTACGGATGGTTTCGGTGAAGGAGCTTTCAAGTGTGATGCTTGAGCGCACGGTGTTGGAATCAAGCGCTCCCATTTGGTCGGAGAGCTTTTCAAGACGCGCCTCGATAAGCGCCTGCATTCTCAGGCGTCGCCGTTCGATCATAACGACCACTGCGATCACCGGTGCGGCGCCAAACAACGCAACGAGTACAACAAACACAAACCAATCAGACGCGGTCATCGATTCCATTTCACGGACAATAGGTCACAAGACCCGGACGGTGCTTCGGCTTGCGCCGAACAGGTGCACTATCCTTGGAAGCCATGCGATCGGCAAGTACTTTCTCAAGTTTCAGCGTTGTTTCGTGAATGCGAATGATCGCCGCACGCTCCTCCGGCGAACCTGGCATTCGACCCGCAAAGCCCGAGAGCTCGGCGTGCAAATTCAGCGTGAGCGATTCGATCGCCGGACGATCCTGATCCATGATCGAGCGTTCTAGCACCGAGAGAATCTCGGCTGTCCGCCCCACCGCGTCAAGAAATGCAAGTTCGGTCATCGAAACGAAATCCCTGTCCAGATTGTCTTTAACGTATGATCACGGTACCGCCCTGCGCCACGCGCCCGGACAGAACAATTCCACTTTTCACATTGCGCACAGTCACAAGATCACCCTCATAGCCGTCCTCTTCCACGCGTGCGGTGGCGGAGATGGTAAAACCCTCACCCTCGGCGAGAAGCGTGACCGTCTCGCCCTTCATGACTGTGGGTGCACGCGCCACATTGCGCGTCGTCAACACATTACCGGGCTGCAAAGCCGCAACGAGACGCAAGCCCACCGCTTCTGAAACGCCCTTCACCAAGGCGCCGCCCGGCGGTTGATTCGTCATGCGCTCTTCGAGCATATCTGCGGTTAAAATCGTGCCGGCTGCGAGCGCCGCACGCGGCACAATCACCGACCATTGTTTGGTCGGGCCACTCACATTGGCCTTTTGTGCAACCGGTGCAACAGGCAGGGCATCAATACCGTCCACGCGCAGCGTAAAACTCCATGGCGTTGGCGCCGAACAACTCACAACCAAACTCGAGCTATAAGCACTGCGCGGCTGAACCAATGGCGACGTGGCGCAGGCCGCAATCTGCATGCGATCATCCAAGGGGCCAATGCGCGCATCGGCCGGAATCGTGCGGCCCTCATTGGATAAATAATCCCGCACAAGCTGGCGCACATCATCCGCGCCCCACTGCGCTTCACCCGCATACGTGGACGAAGCCGCGAGCAGCGAACAGAAAGCCAACAGAGTTATGCGTGATCTATGTTGTGTCATTGCAGAAGCACCGCAACAGAATTGGCTTGAATGGCTGGCTTTGGTTTCATCAAGCGTGCAACCGATTGATTTGCGCCTGCTGATTCAACGCGGATAATCTGCCAAGCGTTTTTTGTTTCAGACGGAAGCTCGACCAGGAAATAGTCACCAGGCTTAACGCCATTCGCAGCACCGGCCGAAATCGTTGCGCGGTTACCCGACACGGAGGTGACAACGGCACGCACCGTATCGCATCCAACATGATCGGCAATGCGCGTAACGACCGCTGTCCAGAGATCCTCATAACTGCCCTTCACATTAGAAGGCAAAGTGATTTCGGTGCCCCAAATGCGACTCTCAAGCGGAATCATCGCGCGCTCAACAATATGCTCTTTCACAGCACCGGTCATCGTGTCGATCAATTCCATATCGGCGGTGGCTTGCACAGCCGTCTCCGAAATATAGTCATTGCCCATCCGCGCACGTTCAAGCCGGATCGTGCCATCAAGACGCAAAACGCCTGGTGTTGGGCGATAATTTTCAACCACGGCCAAATAAGCCATGTTTTGTTTGACGGCACTTGGGCTGCGCGTCACCGGATTAAACCGGCGATCATCGATTGCCCGCAAAGCTGGTTCTGCATTGATCACATGAAAGAGCTGTTCGATGCCTTCACGTCCTGACCGCTCGACCTGACCACCAAGACCCGGCGCAACACGCACATCAATGGCACCAATCGCGACGTCGGATTTCTTGGCCGATGTGCATTCGCCTTCCTCGGTTTCGGCAAGCGCGTCGATTGACACGACAAAGTGGTCACCTTCACGATGCTCATCAACCACCTGATAGCCTTTGAGCTGACCGGAGACGACAATGCCGCTCTCCTCATTCATCGCACCGGCATTCGAAACAAAAGATGTGCCGCGCACCGACATACGCACTTGGCCTGCTGCATCATAAAGCGCTTCGGCCAACGCGGATTTGCGCGCGCCCGCTACATCACCATTGGCAATCGCCGCACGGCCGACCGCATGCACAAGACGCGTGCCGGCTTGCGCAGCAACACCACCAAGCGCTGACACAACAAAGGCAAATGCCATCAAGCGAATGAGACGCTGCATTATATTCACCGATATTTCGGCGCGCCTTGCGCCGTCATGGCTGCCGCATCAGCGGCATCAATTTCAAGAATGGTTTCGTAAATGTCGGACTTGATCGGCCCGATCGACACGGTGCGCGCGCTGCGCACAATGCCCGCAACGGTTCCGCGCAGCGTATCCGCCTGCATCACGCCTTCAGACAAAGAGGCGTAGGAATTCACATCAAGCCCGTAGACCTTTTCTGCGAGCTCGCGCATCGCCATGAGCCGCGAGGCGCGAATTGCCATCAACTGCTTCTGAACACGCGTCCGGCCCGGCTGGATTGAGATGGCGGCATAGCCAATGCCGCGAATGGCACCGGTTTCCACCGATGCGGCAGAGCCGCTGGCGACAGAAGCCTGTGGCTTGTCGGTTGCGGTTGCACAGCCGGAAAGCAGGGAGCCGGTTAAGGCAAGAGCGGCAAACAGAGCGACATGGGTGGATTTCACGATGGTCCGTCCTTTGCAGTGAACGGGGCAATCGCCATGATGGCTTTGCCCGCGCTGCGTTGAATTGGTCGAAACCCTTTCAGCAAGTTCCGTGCCGGGATCCGAAAGCCTCCAAAATTTCTGCACTGGCATACCCCTTGCTTTGCTCTCCCCGAACCGGAGCCCAAACCCCTGAAAAGGGACGGAAACCGGGGAAAGAGGCTGCATTTCGTCGGAATTCCGACAAGGGGACCATAAAGTGAGCGATGCGCTGTCGATAAATCAACAGTCGGGTATTGGGCGATGGACACAATCGCTGATGCTTCCGATCGCGCTCGTCGCCTTCATCGTCATGATGGTTGTGCCGATTCCGCCTTTCTTTCTCGATCTTTTCTTCACGGCCAACATCGTGATTTCGCTGTCCATTCTGATGGTCAGCGTCAACATGTACCGGCCGCTCGACTTCTCGTCCTTCCCGACCATCTTGCTGTTTGCCACCGTACTGCGGCTCGCGCTGAACGTGGCATCAGCCCGTGTGGTGCTGGTGCATGGCCATCAGGGCACCTCCGCTGCCGGCCATGTCATTGAATCCTTTGGTGAATTTGTGATCGGCGGCAATTTCGTCGTCGGCATTCTCGTGTTCTTGATCTTGATGGTCATCAACCTCGTTGTGATCGTGAAAGGTACAGGCCGCGTTTCGGAAGTCTCCGCGCGCTTCACCCTTGACGCGATGCCCGGCAAGCAGATGGCGATCGACGCCGATTTGAATGGCGGCATCATCACGCCTGACCAAGCCAGAAAGCGCCGCGAAGAAGTTGGACAAGAATCCGATTTTTACGGCTCCATGGACGGTGCGACGAAATTCGTGAAGGGCGACGCCATTGCTGGCGTGCTCATTCTCGGCGTGAACATCATTGGCGGTTTGATCATCGGCATGGTCCAGCATGGACTGTCCTTTTCGGACGCCGCATCAACCTATATCACGCTGACCATCGGCGACGGTCTGGTGGCCCAGATCCCATCGCTGCTGCTCTCGATTGCAACCGCCGTGATCGTGACCCGTGAATCAAGCGGTTCCGATCTGACACAAACCCTTATGCGCCAAGTGGGCACACGCCGCGCCTGGTGGCCGGTTGCGGGCATTCTCGGCTTGATCGGCATTTTGCCGGGCATGCCCAATTTGCTTTTCCTCACTGCGGCGGCTGGCGCTGCCGGCATTGCCCATATGGCCAACAAACGCGACATCAAAGAAGCGGCTGAAGCTGAAGAAGCCGCACGGCCCGCTTCCCTTCTTGAATCAAGCGCTGATGATGAGGAAAAGCAGGATGTCTCCATCAGCGATGTTGCCAACACAACACCTTTGCTGATTGAAGTCGGCTATGGTCTTATTCCTCTGATTGAAGATGCAGCCCGTGGCGCGCTTGTTTCCCGCATTACCGGCATTCGCAAACAAGTCTCGCGTGATTTGGGCTTCATCATTCCGCAAGTCCGCATTCGCGATAATCTGTCTTTGATGCCATCCGCCTATCGCATTACAATTGCGGGCGTCATTGCGGCCGAAGATCAAGTGATCAATGGCAAGCTTCTCGCTATTCAAGGTGGCAACACGAATGTGGTTCTGCCGGGCCAGAAGGTTAAGGATCCGACATTCGGCCTCGATGCGATCTGGATTGACCCTTCAGACAAGCAACGCGCTTTGGCCGCTGAGTACACAGTTGTCGATGCCGGCACGGTTGTGGCCACACATCTCCATCAACTGCTCGTACAGCGTGCCGCTGATCTGCTCGGCCAAGACGATGTGCAAGAAATTGTTGATCACTTTGCCAAGACGGCTCCTAACCTTGTTCAGGGCGTTGTGCCGAAACTTGTGTCCTTGCCGCAACTCACCCAAGTGCTGAAAGCGCTTGTGGCAGAGCAGATTCCTGTCTCGGACATGAAGCGTATTCTTGAAGCCGTATCCGGTTCAAAGGGACGCGAAACAGAAGATTTGATTGAAGCCGCGCGGATCACATTGGGCCCCATTTTGATCCAGCGCATTTCCTCCCCAAAAGAGGAATTGCCGATCGTGACGCTCGACACCGGTCTTGAGCAATTGATGATTCAGAATGCGAAGCAAAACGGCCAGATGGGCAATGCCATCGAGCCGGGCCTTGCGCGCAAATTGATGGAAGCCTTCGAAGAACAATCGAACCTTCTCGCTAAAACCGGCAAGACCCTTGTCGTTGTTACAACACCCATTTTGCGTCGCGAACTCGCAACACTTGTGCGACAAGCTGCGCCCGATGGCATCGTTCTCTCGTTCAAAGAACTTCCTGAAACCAAGCGGATTAATGTGGTTGCCGTAATCGGCAGCACGTCCTGAGGAGATTGACCATGATGCAACGCACAAAGATTGTAGCGGAAGATAGCCGCGAAGCGATGGCCCGGATCATGCGTGATTTTGGCGAAGACGCTGTCATCCTCTCCACGCGAAAAGTCGCAGGCGGTATTGAGATCATTGCGGGTCACTCCCCCAAAGGCGCGCCCAAATTTGATATGGACGAAGATGAGTCCACGCTGTCCCAACTCAAGAAGGCAAAAAAGAAGCAGGAAGAGCTGTTTGCGGAACGCACAGAAACCGTTTTGAAAAAGCAGCCCTCGGCGCGCAAATTTTCTGACGTTCTCGTTGAAAGTGGTCGTGCAGAAGAATTGCTGCGCCCCTCAAGTTTCCAGTTCCGGCCGGGCCCTGAATCAAAAGCTGCAGCCGAGAAGATCGAAGCCGAATTGACGGAAGAAAAAGTACAGGCGGAAAAAGTGACCGTTGCCAAAGCGGCCCGTGATGATCATCGCCTCGATTCCATCGAACAGGCGGTGAAAGAAATCCGCGCCATGCTTGGCCAGGAAGTGATGATGAGCGGTCTCAAATCCGCTGGCGCATCGCCTGCCTTGATCTCGGTTTTCTTGGCGCAATCAGGCGCGCTTGCGGCCACCGATCCGGACCGCCGTTTTGCAAAATTTCTTGCTGATCGGATGCTGCATAAATCACCCCCAAAATTGATCGGCGGACCACGCGTTGTGATGACGCTTGGACCAAGCGGATCAGGCAAGACCACTTTGCTGGCACAGCTTGCGGCCAAGGCGCGGATTGAATCACCAGACGAGCGTCTGACTTTCGTCAATGCCGATGCAAATCGCTTCGGCGCGGCCGAGCAATTGCGCGCCTATGGCAAGATTCTCGATGTTCCCGTGATTGACGTTGAACATCCTTCAGAACTGGCCAAGCTCACGACCAATTCAGGCCAACGCTTGTCGCTCTTCATCGATATGCCAAGCCAGCCGCATGAGAATGGCGTGCTACTCGATATTCTCGAGCGTCATCGTGATGAATTGCCGGAAATGTACAGCATTGGTGCAATTGCCGCCAATCTTTCAACCGATGCAGTTGATCGCATGTTGTCGCGTTATCCCAATCTTGATGCGGTCGCGCTGACCAAACTTGATGAAGCGCCCTTGTCTTTGTCGACATTCAGTCTTTTGAGCCTACGTGGCCCGGGCGTCGCCTATCTTGCTTCGACCTCACATCTCGTGAAAGGCTTGATGGAACCCGATTCGGATATGCTTGAAAGCGTTATCCATGCAAGCCTTGCCGGCAGCGAACAGGAACAATTGAACTGAGTGATCGTGTTTTTATCGAAGATCTGTTAGTCTCCAGATTATGTGTTTCACAATGAGTTATGATTGTAGCGTATCATGAAGCGTCCTCAGGCTACGGCCATCACAAGCGGCAAAGGCGGCGTCGGCAAGACGAATCTTTCGGTCAATCTTGCGCTTGCTCTTCACAAAGCCGGGCAAAGAATTGGTATTTTCGATGCCGATCTTTCGCTTGCGAATGCCCATCTCGTATTGGGATGCAGACCCAACCGCACCATTGTCGATGTGCTGTCGGGAAATTGCACCATGGCCGAAACCATTGTCGAGTCACCGCTTGGTGTGAAGATGATTGCGGGTGGCAGCGGCCTAGCAGAAGTGATGGGTCTATCGGCTGATAAACGGCAGGATATTATTCGGGGATTCTCGGAGCTCTCCGGCGAAATCGATCATTTGATCGTAGATACGGCGGCCGGTGTTGAATCCAATGTGGTCGATTTTGTTGCCGCTTGCGATCGCGTGATCGTGGTTGTTGTGGGAGAACCGACGGCTTTTGTCGATGCCTATGCCTCGATCAAGGTTCTGCATCAGGATACCGGTCGTGATCGCTTTGATATCATCATCAATCGCGCAGCGAATGACGCGGCGGGCGCGCAGATTTTTTCACGTTTTCGTGCGATTACAGACCGGTTCTTGAAAGTTAATCTCAATCACATCGGCACCGTGCCGGAAGACGAAAAATTGGCACGTGCGGTTGGCAAATGCGAACCTGTTATTGCGAGCTTCCCCGAGTCGCCTTCGGCCAAAGCGATCATGAAAATCGCGGCGAAATTGGTGGGGACCGAACCTCCTGCTGTTGATGAAGGTGCAATCGGTTTTTTCAGACCCAGCATCGACACGCCTCAGGCGGCCGCCGGAGCTTGATCAATGGCGCTTAAAGCATATTCCAGCGGGCCGTTAAGCCTCCAAGACATCAACGCGCGTGTGAAAAGTCACATTCCGTTGGCGCGCAAAATTGCGTGGCAAATACACGGACGCGTGCGCGATTTGCTGGATATTGATGATCTCATTCAAATCGGCATGACCGCTTTGGTTGAGGCGGCACAAAGATTTCAAGACACGGGTGAAGCAACATTCGGGGCTTATGCATCCATTCGCGTGCGCGGTGCCTTGGTGGACCATGTCCGAAATAATTTGACGCTCACAAGAACCGCCGTGCAACGGCGTGATCGCATTGTGCAGGCGCGGCGCGATCTCCAAAGCGAAGGTCTTGATCCGGACAATCAAACCCTGCTTGCGGAAAAGCTGGGCATCGGAATGGCCGAACTTCAAAACTGGCATACGCAAGTTGCGAAAGTATCGGATAAATCACTCGATGAGATTTATGATGATCACTCGATCTGGTTTGCCGATGAAAAGCCCACACCCGAAAGCGCACTGCTCACAAGTGAGTTACGTGATCGTCTCGCTGAGAATCTGAAAAAACTCAATGAACGCGATGCGATGGTGTTACAGCTTTATTACGTCGAGGAACTCAATCTAGAAGAAATTGCCGAAACGCTCTCGATCTCTATCGGACGCGTTTCGCAAATCAAGAAAGCCGCGATTGGCCAGCTGCGTCAATGGATGGACACGGACTAGGTCAGCGCCGGCATTTCGCGCATCAACCACGCATCCATTTTGCCTGTTTTCACCGAATGTTTGATCTCGGCCAAAATCTGCTCAACCATGTCATGCGTTGTGATGCCGAGCACAAGTTCCTGATCACCCTTGCGCGTCAGTGGCAAAAGACGACCCTGCCACTCAATCGATATCACCGTAAATCCATCGCGATGCTCGACGATATGATGTGCAGTCCGCCAGCGACCCGGCACATGAACCTCATGCGTATCGCCGGTGCGCGGATCAAGCCGCGTCTCAACAAAGGAATAATCCGCAGGGTTGCAGTAATAGCGCCAATAATCATCGATCAGCGCAATCAAAGCCGCGCGGAGATCAGCCATGGGCGTCGGCACCGGTACAACCGCGCGCGCTTTGGCCTTGAACCCTTGCAGCATTTTTGGACTGATCATGCCCTGCTTCCCTCAAAAATCGCCGCGGACTTTATCGCCCTGATCGGCGGGCGGCAATCCACGGTTGTTGAGCGGGGTTAACACAAGTTTATGGCATGAGACTTGCTGGATCTCTTCGCGCCCCGGCGCGAGCCCTGCTCTGGGGCCCGCGCGCGTAAAGCCAGAACAGTGCAGGACCGCCGATGCTTAGAACACCCCTCACCGGATTAACCGCAGCTTCCAAACAATTGAGCGTGATTTCGAACAATCTCGCCAATGCAAGCACGGCGGGCTTCAAAAAGTCGATGGCTCAATTCGGCGATGTGATGAGTGAGAGCGCGGGAAGCCGTCCGGGATCGGAAGCGGGCAAGGGCGTCATGACCATTGCGACCCGCCGTTCGGTTGAACAGGGCGGCATGAAACAGACCGCCGGCAGCCTAGATGTCGCTTTACAGGGCGCAGGCTACCTCGTCTTTGGTGACCCCGCCAACCCGACCGCTGACGGCGATCTCAGCTATTCCCGCGCCGGCAACCTGACGATGTCCCCCAATGGGACATTGATCGATCAAAGCGGCGCGCCGGTCATGGGCAATGCTGCCCTCACCGGGACACTACAGAACCCTAATTTGCAGCCGATTAACATTTTGAATGCGGTTGGTGGTGATGCGTCAAAGGTCGGCGCAATCACGATTGACCAGCAAGGTCTCATCACCGTCTCTAATACGGCTGATGGTTCGATCAACAAAGTCGCCTATCTCGCCATCGCCCGTGTCGAAAATGACAATGGCCTACGCGCCATCGGCAATACGAAATTTACAACGAGCCAAGATTCAGGCCCCGCGCAATATGGCCGCGGCGGCAGCGACGGTTTTGGGCTCGTCACACAGGGCGATCTTGAACAATCCAATGTGGATATCACCGGCGAGTTGCTGAACATGATCTCCGCCCAGCAGGCCTATAATGGCAATTCGCGCGCGCTTCAGGCCGGCAGCGAGATGCTCCGCAACATCGCCGAGCAGCTCAGCTAAGGTTCGAAATTCATTCAATTTATCAAGGAGATAACGTAAACTACCCGGCTTCCGCTCCCCCACCTCACCGCCCGATCTTGATCAAGATCAGCCGGCTCAAGTCCATAAAAGCTACCGCGCCCGGACCATGCGAGTCCGGCGACGGACGGCTGTTAACCTTTTTTGTAGCGCCATGGCCATGTTTCAACTAAAACTTGTCGTTAGCGACCGGACTGCACCCTTTGCGTGTAGCGTGTCGCGGGGAACGACATGGCCGTTTCAAACGCAATTCCGGTGCGACAAGCACCAACCGCAGTCCTGCCACCGCTCGCCGGTGCGCAGCGTGCGATGGTTGTTGACGACACGATCGACACCAACCGCCCGATCATCGCGGCAACAGCCCCTTCGCCGGATGATCTCCCGCCGGGCGACCTCGCTGCGGCTGTTTTACCCTTTAATCCGGAAGCCCGTCGGCGCCCCTCGGGCCGCGGCGGCGACCCAATCCGGCCAAGCGTGGGTCCTGGCGACCCGCTTCGACTCGTTTACAATCCTCGCGGCGCGCCCTCAGACGCCGTGCCGGCCCTCTCCAAGCTTGAAGCCCGCATCGCGCTCGAGCCGGTTTTCATGCAGCATTATGCTTCAACCCTTTATGCCATGGTCTCGCGGATGCCGACGACCGGAGCCGAACAACGTCAGGCCTATGATCTCTTCGCCTGAGCGGGGGAGACACTGATGACCCAACAAGAATTCCTCGATGCAATCCGCGCTTTGGTCAGCCAATATGGTGGCTATACGCTCGAAGGCCCCGATTGGGCCGGCGATGTCATTTTACGGCGCGAGATGAACGGCGAAGAAAAACGCCGCCGTGGTGCGGGCCATTTCGCCATGGCGCTCCGCCAAATTATGGGCCAGGACACCAAGAAAAATCCGCCTCCGGGTTTTCTTTAATCTCCCCCGGCGCGCCTTTTTTTGATGAGCGCGTCCGGAAGCTGGCACGGAAGTTGCTGATACTGTCTCGAACCCGGTTCCTCATGGACCAGCGAGACAGGACCAATGAAGGCTCTCGATACATTTTTCAAAGCTGACGGGACCGCACTGTCCTTGCGACAGAAGCGGCTCGAGATTCTCGGCTCAAACATCGCCAATGCCGCGACGCCGCATTTCAAGGCGCGCGATATTGATTTTGAAGCGGCTTACAAAAGCGCACTCAATGATGGCGACCTGACGAAAACATCCGCCAATCATATCGACATGGGCGGCTCGGCCGGCAACGCCGAAGTGCGTTACCGCGTACCGCTCTCCCCTTCACTCGATGGCAACACCGTCGAACTCCATGTCGAGCAAGTCCAGTTCGCCGAGAACGCGACGCATTATGAAGCGACGCTGCAATTCCTCAATGGCCGCATCCAGATGATGCAAAAAGCGCTCAAGGGTGAATAATGGCAAATAAGCTCACCATATTCGATGTTGCAGGCCGCTCCATGGCCGCACAGCAAGTGCGCCTGAACACGGTTGCATCCAATCTTGCCAATGCTGCTTCTGTTTCAGGAAGCGCTGATACCGTCTATCGCCCCATCAAGCCGGTATTTGAAACACAATATCACGATGTGATGGAGAAGACCGGTATTGCCACGGTTGATGTGGTTGATATCGCCCAATCAACCGCAACACCTGAAAAGCGCTATCAGCCCAATCATCCGCTCGCGGACAAAGAAGGCTATGTCTATGCGCCGCCGATCGATCAGAACGCAGAAATGGTCGATATGCTCGAAACATCACGTCAATACCAAAACAATATCGAAGTGCTTTCCACCGCGAAGACGCTTCTGATCAAAACCATCAATGTCGGCAAGTAAGCGCAGGAACATAAGTTATGGCAACGTCGAATATCTCAAATCAGGCACAGCAATCTCTTGATGCCCTGCTTTCAAAAATTGGTGCGAAAAAACTCTCCGATGCGCAAGCATCGAGCGCACCAAAGACCACGCTCGGACAGGATGACTTTCTGAAACTGATGACGGCACAAATGTCGAACCAGGATCCGTTCCAGCCGCAATCAAACACCGAAATGATTGCGCAGATGGCCCAGTTCTCGACCGTGACGGGTATTCAGCAGCTCAACCAAACCATGTCATCTGTTCAAAGTGAAATTTCACAGAACCGGATTGCAACGGCCGCAAGTTTTGTTGGCAAAACTGTTCTCGTTCCGGGCTCCACGGCACTCACCGATTCAACCGGCGGTATCAGCGGGGCCGTTGATCTTCCTGGTGCCGCGAGCGGTTTGACCGTTCAGATTTCGCGTTCAACCGGCGAACTCGTGAAAAGCATCGAGCTCGGCGCAAATCCAACTGGACTTGTTGGCTTCAGTTGGGATGGCAAAGACGCCAAGGGCAATCTTATTGGCGACGACAGCTACAGCGTGAGAGCCATCATGACGGCAGGCTCAACGCAAACCGCCGCTGCAACCGATGTTTATGGACCCATTACCGAAGCGTCAGTGCCGAATGGCGTCGATCCGCAAACCTTCACCATTCAAGGCGTTGGAAAAGTTGGTCTGAACGACATCAAAAGCATCAAATTCTAATCCGCTAACCGAACCGAATTAAACCGAGAAAGGCACGTCCTATGTCATTCTATACCTCGCTCACCGGCCTTAACGGCGCCCAGGCGGATATCTCCACCATTTCGAACAACATCGCCAACGTCGGCACGACGGGCTTCAAACGCGCCCGTGCTGAATTCGGCGATATTTTCGCAACCTCACCTTTGCAGAACGCCTCGAGCGCCATCGGTTCGGGTACGATTTTGAAATCGATCAAGCAGCAGTTCACACAGGGTAACATTCAGTCATCCTTGAACGCACTCGATTTGGCGATTTCCGGTCAGGGCTTCTTTGCTCTGAAGCCAAGCCTCACCTCGAGCCAGACCGTTTATACGCGTAACGGCTCTTTCAGCGTGAACAATGACCGATATGTTGTTGACTCTAAGGGTCAGTATTTACAGGTCTTCCCGGTCAACGCCGACGGTTCGGTGACTTCGACCTCGATCTCGAGCGCACAGAATTTGCAGCTCCCTGTGAATTCCGGCTTGCCAGCAGCAACAACTAAGATTCAGCTCGGTCTGAATTTGCCGGCTGACGCGACCATCATTCCGAATGATCCGAAATACACGGCCACGAATCCTTATTCGTTCAACCGGAATGATTCCTCGACCTTCAACCAGTCAACTTCGATCACGATTTATGACTCGCTCGGCAACCCGACGATCGCGACCATTTATTACGTGAAGACATCGAACGCGACCGACATCTCGCCTTACAACAAGTGGCAGACACACGTGTTCGTGGGTGACAAAGAACTTGATCCGGCCCTCATCACCGCCAAGGATGAGCAGGGCAAGACGATGTATATGAATAAATTCGGTGAAATCACATCCGATCCGCAGTCAAAAGATTCGACCTTTGTGACGGGCGCTCCGCATCCTTTGTGGAAATTTGACGATCAGACCAATCGCGCCGCATCAACCGCAGCGAGCGTCACAGGCGTCAACATCCGCACCAATGGTTTCGACTTCGGCGATACGGACAGCCAGAAGGTTACGATCGTAACCGACTCTGACTCCTATACCGATACGCATGAAAACAATCCGACCAGCACCGATCCGAGCATCCCTTTCTGGGGCAAGGATATGTTCACGATTTCGGACGGCAATTCGCAGCCTGTTTCCGTGAGCATCAAAGCGGGATCCTATACGGGTACCGAGCTTGCCGCGGAGATGACGCGTGCTGCAAATGAAGCCTTTGGTGACGATAAATATATCAACATCAAGGACACTTATCTTGCCGGATCTACAACCGTTCCGGGCAATGACATCATCCAGCTTAACCTGAACAAGATCGATCCGATCACCGGAAATCCAGTACCACTTGATGAGCCGATCACGCTTGATCTGTTGGGCAATGCAGGTCCCGACGGCACTGAGGGCGGCCTTGAAGGGAAGACGCCTGATCTTAAGCTTACACGGCAAGAACTGATCACGCTGGTTCAGAAGCGTCTCAACGAGCAAATGAATGTCAATTATAGCGAGCTTGGCAAAGACACCAGCTCTTGGGTTGACGAAACCAATCCACCGATTGTTGTTGGCTATGACGTATCAAAGCGCGCTTTGACCTTCACACCAAACCGCAATTTGATTGGACCGAACTCACCAGACCCGCGCTCGCAATTTGACAGCATCCAGGTCTATTCGCCTGTTACAAATGGCTCGGATCTCGGCATCCCCGATCAGCAAAGCGCCACCAAGACATTGATCCGCGCTGGTAGTGTTGTGACCAATAATGAATTGGTTCCCAATGGCGATTCCGTTCTTGATCCAGCCGATCAGCGCTTCGGTATCCAGATCAAATACAACAAGGATACGCGTCAATTTACCTTCACCTCGAGTGCATCGGGTGAGACGAGCAACATCAAAGTGGGTCGCGCGGAATTGCATACATCTGCCGTTCAAGAGCAGCATGGCTATCAATTCACGAACGATCTTGCCGATGGTACGTCAATCTCGATCCAAATCGATGGCAAGGATTATGTCTTTACCAATAATACGGGTGCGGACATTGCGGCAGAAGACATTCCGGACGCCATTGTAGCCGATTGGGGTTCGGACAGCCAAGACATTGATGGAACGACATTTACGACAAGCACCTACACATCAGATGCGGGCATCAATTACTTGATCCTGAGCGGCGATGCGGACGGTACTAAATTTGTCCCGACCGTTCGCGTTGATGGCGTTGTAAAAACCGAAGATGCAAGCCAGCTTCAAAAAGGCGCAACCATCGGCAGTGTTGATCTGACAAGTCTGAATTCGGACCTCAACGGCCCTTATACAGGCACGGATAACAAGCTGTTGGGAATTGGGGCAACCGTATTCCAACAGCAAACCACGACATCGGGAACCGGCCTCACCGCCGCCTCCGCAACCGCCGTTGGCAGCCGCGCGATTTACTCGCTCAAGCAGACTTTCTATCCGAATGAAGGTTTGGGTGAAAATAGAATGACATTCACCGTCGACGGTGTTGTCGGCAATGTCGTCCTTCCAGCGGGTCGCGCCTATACGGGTGATACGTTTGCGGCCGCGATTGAAGAACGCGTCAATCTCATTCAAGATCCGAAGACAGGCAAAACCGTGTCAGGCGTGAAAGTGCGCTTTGATCCAGACAACAACGCCTTTGTGTTTACCTCTGGTACAACGGGCTCAAGCTCGCAGATCAATGTGGTGGGCAGCCCGAACCTCGGTTTGAGCAATGTGACCACGACGCAGGGCAGCGTTCCGGTCATCACCGTGCCAAAGCAGGCACAAGATGAAAACGGCAACAAGCTTTACATCGATGCCAATGGCAACATCACCACACAGAGCCAGGGCGACGCGCCAAATTGGGTTCCGCTCTACCTCAATCAGGGTCAGCTGACCTTCGATACGGTGGGTAAACTCTCCTCGCCAAAGGAAGGTGTGGTGTACTCGCCCTTCGATCCGGGTAACGGCTCGAACCTGATCAATCTGAACGTCGACTACGGTAAGTTCTCGACTCAGTACTCGCAGCCCTTCTCGGTGTTGTCGCTCCAGCAGGACGGTTACACCTCGGGTAAGCTCGATGGTCTGAACATTGACGCCACGGGCACGGTGCGCGCCAACTATACCAACGGCCAGACGCAAGCACTGGGCAAGATCATGCTCGCCAACTTCGCCAACCCGAACGGTTTGAAACAGGTTGGTAACTCGAACTATGTCGCGACCTCGGTATCGGGCGACGCCGCACTCGGCCAGGCCGGTGGCGACGGCTTCGGGTCGATCCAGTCCGGCTCGCTTGAACGCTCGAACGTCGACATTACGGAAGAACTCGTGAACCTGATTACGGCGCAACGAAACTTCCAAGCGAACTCGAAGGCGATCGAAACAGAAACAACCCTCACCCAGACGATCATTCAGATCCGCGGGTAATGAGGTAAGACATCGCCCGGCCGCCTGATCCCAGGCAGGCCCGGCCCAGAGCCCCACGGCCGGCACTCCGTTTGCCCCCTCAAAAGGGTTAACGGCGTCCGGATCGGGCCGCCGCTCGCGCGGCGGCCCACCTTTTTCCCAAAAATCCATCCATGGCACGCCTCTTGCTACAGGGTAGCGGGGTGTCAGCCTTTTGGCATTCCGTCACTCATGTCTTGAGGATGCGGTAGGTCAGTTATGGATAGGATCGCGCAAGTATCGCTGAATACAATGCGACTTCTGAACGATAGTCAGAAGATCACATCGCAGAATCTCGCGAATTTGAACACGATCGGGTTTCGTCGTGACGTCACGGCGAACATCAAATCTGTCTATCTTCAAGATCAGCAAACTTATGAAGACCGCATCTTCGCTGACCGCGGCACAGGTGGCGTTGATACGACACCATCAAACCTCATCAATACCGACCGCCCGATGGATATCGCCATCAACGGCGAAGGTTTCTTTGTCGTCAAAAACGCAGCCGGCGACAAAGTATTGACGCGTCGTGGCGATATATCGCCGCGCGCCGATGGCAAATTGCAGACCGGCGACGGCTCTTTGCTGCAAGGCGGCGGCGCCGATATTACGGTTCCCCCCTTCGAGAAAATCGAAATCGGTCAAGACGGATCCATCTCCTATAAGCCGCTGGGTGCGGAAGGAAATACGCTGGTTTCGGCCGGTCGTATTGATTTGATCAAAATTCCACCGAGCAATATCGCGCGTGGCCTTGATGGCTATTTGCGCCCGAAAGACGGCACGTTTCCTCAAAATGATGCAGCGGTGAAAATCTCCAACAACGCGCTCGAGACCAGCAATGTGAATGCGGTCGAATCGATGGTGGAACTGATCCAGACGCAACGCGCCTATGAAATGCAGATCAAATTGATCGGCACTGCCAAAGATCTCGATGATCAAACATCAAAACTCATGCGCTCTTCGGGCGCGTAAAACTGAATCGATTTAAGAGCGGAGTGAGCCATGCCTGATGCATTAAATGTCGCCAAGACCGGTCTCAACGCCCAACAAGAGCGTATGAGCGTCATCTCGAACAACCTAGCCAACGTGAACACCGTCGGCTTCAAACGCGATCGCGCGAATTTTGAAACCTTGTTGTATCAAGATCTGCGCGCGGTTGGTGCACAAACATCACAGAATACGCAATTACCAACGGGCCTTGCGATTGGTACCGGCGTGCGCATCGTGTCATCCGAAAAGCTCTATAATCAGGGCAATATCATCAACACCGACAATTCGCTCGATATGACGATTGACGGACAGGGCTTCTTTCAAGTGCTGATGCCCGATGGCCAGCTCGCTTATACCCGCGCCGGCAATTTTACAAAAAGCTCAACGGGCCAGATCGTTTCCTCAAATGGCTATCCGCTTGAACCAGCGATCAGCATTCCGGAAAACGCATCATCGGTTTCGATTTCACGCGATGGCATTGTGTCTGTCGGTATTCCCGGTCAGGCCGCTCCGCAGGTTGTCGGTACGATTGAATTGGCATCGTTCCCGAATAATGGCGGCTTGAAGCCGATGGGTGAAAACATGATGGCGGCAACGGGTGCCTCGGGCGCGCCGATCGTCGGCGTTCCGGGCGCGAATGGTCAAGGCAAGCTGCTGCAAGGCGCACTTGAATCATCCAACGTGAATGTCGTCGAAGAACTCGTAAACATGATCGAGACGCAACGCGCCTATGAAGTCAATTCCAAAGCCATCAACGCCGTTGATGGCATGCAAAAATTCCTGACACAAAACATCTGACGAGAGGTTATCATGAAAGCGTTTTATCTTTTCCTTTTCGCCTCTCTCGTTCTGCTGACGGGATGCTCGGCGCAACGCGAAGAAAAAATCTCTGCAAGCCTGCAAGAAGATTACGACAAGGTTGTTTCCGTGCACGAAAAGCCAAATGACGGCGCCATTTATTCCGCCGCACAACCTGGCTTTTTTGTGGGCGATCGTCGCGCGCACACCGTTGGTGATGTGTTGACGGTAACCTTGGCTGAAACAACGCAGGCCTCAAAATCGACCGACGGCACGATTGCACGGAAGGGCACGACAGCAACGACTTTGCCGGGCTCCCTCTTCGGTGCGACCGGCATGCTCGGCCTGACCAACCCATCTATTGCGTCATCGGGAAATTGGACCTCGAGCGCCGACCAGTCCTTTTCGGGCAAAGGTACGGCTGACCAATCCAACAGCCTTTCCGGCACGCTCACTGTTATGATTACGCGCGTTTATGAGAACGGCAATATGTGGGTTGAGGGCCAGAAAATGCTCACCCTCAATCAGGGCGAAGAGTATATCCGCGTCAGCGGTCTCGTGCGCCCAGAAGACATCAAAGCCGGCAATCTCGTTGAATCGGGTCGCATCGCACAAGCGAAGATCAGCTACACCGGTTCGGGTGATCTTGCCGATGCTTCAAAGCAAAATTGGTTTGGCCGCTTCTTCGGCTGGGCTGCTCCCATCTGATCGGACGCTACGCCCGATTTTACTCTCGCAAGGATGAGTACCATGTTGAAACCGATCGCACCTCTCGCCGCTCTCCTCCTCGCTCTCGCAGCGACGGGCGCGATCGCGCAACAGCAAGCCGCTCCCGCTGCGGCAGAACCCACCGAAACAAAACAAGCCGCATTAACACCAGCGGAGCCCACGGCCCAGAATGTTCCATCCGTTCCGGCGGAGCGTGTCAAAGACATTGCCAGCGTTGCGGGCGTTCGTTCGAACCAGCTCGTCGGCTATGGTATTGTTGTGGGCCTTAACGGTACGGGTGACGGTAACGTCGCGGCCACTCTGCAAAGTATGCAGAGTATGGTGTCGCGCTTTGGCATGAACATCGATGCGGGTTCGCTCAGTGCGAAAAATGCCGCCGCTGTGATGGTCACCGCAGAACTTCCGGCCTTCTCAAAGCCCGGTCAGAAAATTGATATTACCGTTTCAGCAATCGGCAAAGCATCAAGCCTTGTCGGTGGCAATCTGTTGATGACACCACTGGTCGGCGCCGACAATGAAACCTATGCGATGGCACAAGGCAATCTTGCCGTTGGTGGCCTCGGTGTTTCCGGCGCGAATGGATCATCTGTCACCGTAAACGTGCCAACAGTTGGCCGTATTCCGGGTGGCGCATCGGTTGAACGCACGGTGGCAACACCGTTTGAATCAATGCCAGCGATGATGCTCAATCTCAACACACCCGATTTTGTTACTGCACAACGTCTTGTTGCCGCGATTGACAAAGCCATGGGCCCAGGCACCGCATCCGCCATTGATGCGGCAACCGTCAAAGTCATGGCTCCGCGTGACGTCAATCAACGCGTGTCCTTCATGGCAGCCGTACAAGATGTTCGTGTCGATCAAGCCGCACCGCCTGCCCGCGTGATTGTGAATTCGCGCACAGGCACCATTGTGATTGGCGATGGCGTGTTCCTCACCCCCGCTGCGGTCTCGCATGGCAGCCTCACTGTCCGTATTACAGAAAGCCAGAATGTTACAACCGGACAAGGCGGCATCGCCACCGGACAAGGCGCTGTCGCGCAAGGTGGTCAGAATACCACGACGCAACAAAGCCAGATCGACGTGAACCAGGCGAAAGTAAAAATGTTCATGTTCGCACCGGGCGTGCAGCTGTCGAAAATTGTTGACGCCGTGAATTCCGTCGGCGCATCGCCAAGCGATCTTGTTGCCATCCTCGAAGCCCTCAAACAGGCCGGCGCGCTTCACGCCGAACTGATTGTGATCTGAGGGAGCGCACGTAACATGAGCAATTTCAAACTCGACTCGACTTCGTTTCTGACCACCAATGCGCAGTCGAAATCAACCGCTTCTTTGTCAAAAGCCGCACTCTCGCTGGATGACGCCAAAAAAGTGGGCGCCAAGCATACGCTTGAGCAAGCCGCCAAAAGCTTTGAAGCGATGTTTGTGCAGACGATGATGAAGGAAATGCACGAAGCCAAGCTCGATGATGGCTTGTTTGAGAGCGAAGGTGAAAAGCCGTTCCAGTCGATGCTCGATCAGGCCTATGCTGATCTTGCCACCAAGCAAAACCGCTTTGGCATCGCCGAAGCCATTACCCGCACATTCTCGAAAAATGTTGATGCGTCCGCAAATGGAAAGTCATCCCTATGATTGCTTTTCATGAGCCCTTGGATCGAGGTGTAAGCCATGGCTGATATTCTCACCATTGGCTCGTCTGGCCTGTCCGCCTATCGGCGCTCGCTCGAAGTCACGGGCAATAATATCGTCAATGCGAATACGGAGGGTTATGCCCGCCGTGATGTTCAATTGCAGGGCGCAGGCGAAGCAGCCACAACACCAACAAGTCTTTTGAGCGGATCCGGATCCGGCGTCGCGGTTGATCTCGTGCGCCGCGCCACCGATGTCTTCGTGCAATCTGAAAAGCGGCTGACGCAATCGGCTTCGTCCGCAGCATCGGCATTATCCGATCGCCTTGATCGTCTGGAGAAGGCGATGTTCTCGGGCGATGGTGATCTGGGGCAATTGTCGCAGACATTCTTCTCGCGCCTTCAGGATTTTGCGACCACACCATCGGCCATCGCCGTCCGTACTACGGTGATCCAAGCCGCCAATGATCTGTCCGATGGATTTAACGTTCAAGCCAATCGGCTGTTGCAAGAATCCAATGCGATTGTGTCGGATGCACAATCGCAATTTGATAATTTGAACACGCTCGCGCAGCAATTAGCGGATCTCAACAAGCAGATTGAATCGCTCGGCAGCGATAAGGGCAAAGCGAATGATCTGCTCGACCAACGTGATAAATTGGTCGATGGCATTGTTAAAATCGCGGGTGTCACCGTTGAAACGCGCCAGAGCGGCGCTGTAAATCTCTATATGGGTGACAGCACATCAGGCCCGCAACTTGTCGGGCCAAATGGTGCAAAGGCGCTTGCCGCAAGTCGCGTCAATGGCCATCTGCAAGTGTCGCTTGACCCCTATGGCGCCAATATTCCGATCTCACAGATTCGGGGCGGCGCGGTTGGCGGCATCCAGTCCTTTGATGATCAAATCACATCCATGGCCAATCAGCTTGATCGCCTCGCGGTCGGCTTTGCCAAACGAGTCAATGACCAGCACGCCAAAGGCATTGATCTCGAAGGTCAAAAAGGTCTGCAGGTTTTTTCAACTGACACATTCACGATCACAGCCGGCAAGACCAATAAGGGATCCTCCGCAGCCACGCTTGATATGGGACAAGTGGGTGCGGTTGAGCCAGGCGATTACCGCGCTACCTTCAATCAGAATGATGGTAAATGGACCATCGTCAATCTCACATCGGGCCAGAAGCAAAGCGGTACCGATAAGGTCACGATTGATGGCATGACGGTTCAATTTGCAGGTCGGCCCGCCAATGGCGATACCTATACATTTTCTCCGCTAACCAATGCAGCATCCGCCATGCGGGTCATGCTTGATGATCCCAAACAACTTGCCGCATCGCTTCCTCAATTGGCGGAAGCGGTCGCCGGCAACACAAGCACAGCCACGATTGATCTCACAGACTCAGCCGCTACTGTTGGCGCGCCAGCGTTGCCATCCTTGTCTGCGATCTTCAATCGCTCCCTTGCCGCAGCCGACGCTGTTGGCTTTAAGCAAGACGCGATTGTGTCGTCCATTCCGTCAGGAAGCGGACCTGTAACACTCTACTCCTATGGCGATCTCTCCTCGGCGTCCTTCAAGGTTGATGGGGCGGCAGGCGCCACATCGCTCGCAACCGATTCATCGATCATCCAATCGCTCGGCGCGGGAACATTGTCACTGATCGCGAATGGTATTTCCTTCTCTGGCATAAATTCGATTTCACTCTTCCCGAGCGGCGTTCCTTCCGATCTTGCAAGCAGTTCAAATCCTGCGCAGACACTTGCCGATGAAATCAATCGCGCTTTTGGCGAGACCGCGCTTTCCACATCAACGCCGCCGGGTGCGACGACCTTGGCCGATGCGTTCTATGCCAGCGTCAATAATGGCTATGTCACCATCAATGCGCTTGGTGAAAATGAAATTTCTTCTGCCGCCTTTACAGCAACCGCGACGGGCACAAGCGCTTTTGCGTCAACGACTAAGCGCGCAACGGCAGCCGATATTGCGCTGGTGACGCGCGATGGCGCACAGATCGCCGGTCAAACGGCCGTTGCGAATACATTTCTTCGTAATGATGCCGGCAAGCCCACCAACGGCTTTTTGCCAGATGCCATGACACCGAGCGTGCCAATAGGCGATGATAATGGGTCGGACAAAACGCTCACTTATAATTACCGCACGCTCATGATAACGGACGAACGAGGTCCAGTATCAAAAATTGACACGACAAGCCAAACCGGCGCACGCACGAGCGTGATTTCGTTTGATGTTACACCAGAGGCGGATAGTCCCTGGATTTCCGGAAGCGCGCCGGCAAGCACAAATCCCGGTGCGGTCTATTCGCTTTCGGTTGACGGCGTATCAAAGCCGATCCGGCTTGCGGGCTCTGCAATTGCCGGTAAAAGCTCCGCTGATATTGCGAGCCTGATGGCCGACAAGCTCAATGCACTTGGGCCGCAACGTCTCTTGGTGGGCGGGTCAATCGATTTCAGCGATGCCGATCACGAAAGCCTCGCAAAAGCATCGTTCATCGTGTCGCTTGGTGGCGAAGATGCAACGGTGACCTTCACGCGCAATGTCGATGCCGATGGCAATTATTTGCCCAGCGGCACGTTTTCGGTGAGCGGCAATACGGGCTTAACCGCGTCGATGGTTCCTGTTGATTCAACTGACCCCACAGGATTGCAGAACATTATTCTGACACTGCCCAAAACGCTTGCTACCAGCGTACCCTCTCTATCCATGTCGGGTGATCAGGCAAGCGCGTTGGGATTCAGCGCGGGCCAGATTCAAGAACGCATTATCGCGAGCGCAACAAACAGCACTGATTTGGCAACAGCGCGCACGAGCTTGGCGAATTTCAGCATTGCAAGCGGTGCGGTGAGCGTGACGTCTGATGGCCGCGTCATGATTTCGAAAACCTTGGGCGGCACCCTATCTCGACTGACCATGACCGGGTTAGCCTCAACAACGACAGCGCTCAAATCACAAATGACCAGCATTGGCTTTGTTGGATCGGATTTGACGGTTCGGCGCGACGGCGCAAATCTATCATTGACATCTTCTGTGGTGCCCGTTGCGAACGAGGAGCTCAACACGCTGGCTGATACGAGCCAAACGGTTTCGCGCATCGGACATAAGGTCCGCATCACATCGACCGTTGAAGGCGCACCGATCCCTGAAGATATTCTCATCGCCGTGCAAGGCAATGACACAACGGGCGTTCGTAAAATGGCCGCAAATTTTGAGCCCGATACGGTGCGTCAAAATCCGACCATGCCTGACATTGAAGTCGAGGTCACGGATTCAAATGAAATTTCGATCTATGCGATCAAGCTCGATTCGTTGGGTCAACCCGTCTTGGATTCATCAGGCGCACCCCAGCGTGGCGATCTGTTGGCGAAACGCACCTATCAACCCGGCGTTCCCGTAACCTATCTGGATTCGAGCTTTGTCATTGATGGCAATGCAGCGAACGGCGATCGGTTCCGGATTACAACTGACCCGACGCGCACGGGCGACAACCGCAATGCGCTGGCAATGATCGACATTGGCGCAACGGATCTTTTGAACAAAGGATCAGGTGCTTTCCGTGATATTTATGCGGCGGCTGTCAGCAAGATCGGATCATCCGCACAGGCGGCGAAAACGGCAGCGTCATCCGCGAAAACTGTGGCGGATAATGTCGCAGCAGCTTACGATTCCGCAACCGGCGTTAATCTCGATACCGAAGCGGCAGAACTCATCAAATTACAACAAGCCTATTCAGCATGCGCACAAATCGTAACAACAGCTCGCGAAATGTTTGACATGATCCTGAGAGCATTCTGAGGTTAGACCATGCAAGTTGGAACAAAAGTTTTCTATCAGTCGCAGATCACGAGTATGACGGATCTACAGACGAAGCTCGGTCGTATTCAGGAGGAAATTTCTTCCGGCAAAAAATTGCTTGCGCCATCGGATGATCCGGGTGCCTACACGGTTGCGACCCGCTTAAATCAATCGGTCTCAGCGCTTGAGCAATATGGGCGCAATATCGGCATGGCGAAATCACGCCTCTCCCAAGAAGATTCCGTTCTTCAATCCACGTCAACCATTGTCACACGGTTAAATGAATTGGCCATTCAAGGGGCCAATGGCACCAATAGCAATGTATCTCGCGATGCCATTGCCAAAGAAATGGACCAATTGTCGGAACAATTGATGGCGCTTGGCAATTCGGTTGATGCCAATGGCGATTACCTCTTTGCTGGCTACAAAAGCAATAAGCCGCCCTTTGAAAAAACACCCGATGGCATCATTTATAAAGGCGATACCGGTCGAAAAGAAGTCGAGCTGGCCCAAGGTGTTTCAACGCCGACATCCAGCAATGGGCAAGAGCTGTTCATGAATGTCTCGCGTAATGCGACGACAAACCAATCCGTTTCAATTTTTGAAACAATTAAAAATACGGTAGCAGCACTAAAGAATGGCCCTTTGGACAATGATCATCTCAAGGGCGTTCATGATGCCATCGATCATTTCTCGACCTATCAGGCGATTTGCGGCTCCCGCATGCAAAAAGTTGAAACGGCCGATTCAAATCGCGTTGGTCAATTAACCAACACAAAGACAACACTCTCCACAATCCAAGACGCGGATCTTGCGTCATTGGCGAGCGAGCTTCAGCAAAAATCTTTGACCTTGCAGGCCGCTCAAAGCGTCTTTGCAAAAATCAGCCAGATCTCGCTCTTCAACTATCTGAAATAAATCAAGCGGGCGGTGTCGGTGCTGCACCACCCGGCGCTGCGAGCTCGGCGCTGGGCGGCGCAAAATTGGCAGCCAGAAAAGCGTTGCGAATGAGCGGCAACCGCTCAAGCACTTCATGCCATTCAAGATCAAAGGGCGGGCCAAGCCATTGCTTGTTGGACATCAACTCTTCGGTAATGGCCTTGACCCGTGCCCGGGCCGATTCAACTTGGACCAATTCATCGTCCGACAACACGCCTTTACCGCGCGACTGGACTGTGGCTTCAAGAATATTAATGGGATCAAGAACGGCCAAGCGTTCAGCCCGCAGCGCATTGGCACGCTGTTCACGCAATTCGGCATCGCGAATTTCGCGAAGTCGGGCCTGAATCTCCGCATATTGTCGGTTCTGCTGAAACTGCTGCATCAGAATAACCAGCACAATCAGGCCGATGAGCAGAATAAAAGCTGCAATCGAAAACATACCATCCATAACGCCACCAACTTCCCCCCGGGGATAGACGCGCCCCGGAACCATAAACCCTGCACGAGACGATGGACCCCTCTCGGCGAGGGGGCCTACCGCCACCGCATTATAAGACGGTCAAAGCCGGTCTGGTATAAAATTTGCCTAAGAAAAATATGTTTTATTGTCACAAGGGCCATGCACGATGATTGTTAATGAGACGGGCCAGACAGGCGCTCCCGCCAATCCGTTCGCAGACATGATTCGGTCGGCGGCAGACGCGACCGGTGTCAATTTCAACTATCTCTTCCAGCAGGCGAAGGTGGAGAGCGGGTTCAACCCAACGGCTCAGGCGCCAACCAGCTCGGCGCGCGGCCTCTTCCAATTCACCAAGGATACTTGGCTCAAAGTGGTCGAACAGCATGGCGAGGAAGCCGGGCTCACGCGGGAAGCCTCATCGCTGCGCAGCGGCATGACTACGCCCGACGATCGCCAACGCATTCTCGACCTGCGCAATAACCCCGAAATTTCCACCCGCATGGCGGCCCATTTTGCGGTCGATAATGCCCGCGCGCTCGAAGCCCAAGGCGTCCAAGTTAAAGGCGCCACCGATTTATATCTGGCGCATTTTCTGGGTTCGGGCGGAGCGGCTAAGTTTTTGAATGGGCTACGTGAGAACCCCAATGCTCCGGCTGCTTCGATTTTACCCGCAGCGGCCAATGCCAATAAATCAATCTTCTACTCAAACGGTGCGCCGGTTTCCCTCGCCGCCATCTATGAGCGCTTCGACCAGAAATTCAGCAATACAGCACCGGTCAGCCCCGCCGCGCGACAGATTGCACAAACTACACTTGCCGCATCAAAGCCTTTGAAAAAGGCAACCATGGTCGATGCGCTGCTTGAATCCAACGGCACAACGCTGACCGGCGCAATAAAGACGAATGGCAAACCGGATGTGCAAAAGACCTTGCAGAATTTGTATGCTGATCAGCCTAAAACCGGAACGCCCGTGGCAGATAGCCAAACCGCTGTCTTTATGCCGCGGCGCGAACAAAGAATGCAGGCAAATCTAATCAACAATGCACAAGCGCAACCGGCCGAACCAGTGGCACCTTCAACATTTTCGGTGGATGAGCAAAACCCGATTACCGTTGATTCTCTCGCTAAATTCCTCGATAGCGCGAGCAAATGGAGCATGGATTCCGGTGCGATTCAAAATCAATCCACGAAGGGTGCTGTGACTCGTGAAGCAACGGATGGGCTTCGCCAAAGCTGAGATTAATCGTCGTCGGAGTCTTCTTGGATAAGAAGGATTTCAGCCGTGCCTTGATTGACAAGGTCTTCGGCATCGGCCGGAAACACAGAAACAATCGTGCCTTCGGGCAGAAGCATATCATGCACGAGACCGGGTTTGATCAGCCGCAATCGAATACGCAAAATATCAATTTTTGTATCATGTGACGGAGGCGCCTCAGCAATCACAACATCAACGCGCTCATTACGGGCCGTCGAGTCATCAGCGATAACCAATTCCTCGCTGTGAGAGCTCAACACAAGATCGGGGATCACAACATCCGGTTCACGATGAGACACAAGGGGGTGAACCTCTTCGATGCTCAAATCCGCACGGATGACCGGAGAAGGACTTTCCTCAATCGGCTCGTGATGCACATCCGTTTGAACCGGAGCGTCTGATGTCACCGCGACGGTTTCATGCACGGGATCCGCGTGAGCAGGATCAGATGATTCGGCTTCGACCGCATCTTGGGTCGGCACGGATGGTTCCGCTTCACGCATCGCTACCAAATCGCGCCAAACCTGCAAAAGTTTCACGCGACGGAGGCTGGCCTCCGAGCGATCAGGGAGAGTCGCAAGGCCTTCATAGGCCAAACGGACTTTCGTAATGGCCGCAAGCCGCTCGGGTTCCGCCATCTGCTCAACGGTGCCCCCATCTTCGGGCGACCGTGATTTTGTTGCGGATTTTGCCATAGGCTACTGCTCCTCAGCTGATGCGGTGCCAGTTTAATGTTTGGGCGGGAGAACCGCAAACGCGAACCGCCGCTGCCCTCCAAAGGCATGGCACAGACTTTGCTAGATTTCACCGAATTTGAACCTGGTCGAACAAAGGATCGCCACGATGCGCGTGAAACGTCAAACCGCCGACAATATCAGGGCGATCAATGCCGCCATCGCGGCTCGTAATGATGAGCACCTGCAAGACGTGCTGATGTCGATTGGCATTGAAGATTTGCTTAATCCCGACATGATGCATCTTGCGCGCGGGTCACATTTCAATCCTGTTGTCATACTTTTGGCAACGATTGGCGCTGAAAACAGCCCCGAACCCGAACAATTTGTAAAAATTCTCAATGTCTATCAGGCGATCGCAACGCATCAGTCGAGCGATGCCTTGAGCGATTACCATCCCGATCATCTGCTTCGCCAGGTCGTGCGTTGTATTCTCGCCAAATCAACCGACATCAATTTAGACGCCACTGAAATCGGCACCAATATTTATGATTGGTTAGATGCCATCGAACTCGCGATTGACTTCGAAGTGCCTGCGCTCGCCGAAAAAATCCTAGCGTGTTTGCGTGATAAGACCCCGGGCGATGCCGTATTCATGAGCATCAAATATCGCCTTACAGAACGCTACCCGCTTCAGCGTGATATTATTGATTTTGCGTCTTTCTCGCGCTGTCTGGCAATTGTTCACGACGCGCTGGTGTCATCCGAATGGGATGAAGAAAAGCAAGATATCTTGCTCTTCATCATGGAGTGCTCACGCAAAGCGCAGAATTGGGACAATGTCATTGCGCTGGAACCCCTGCTCAAGCGTGAGAAATTGATCGAATTCAGCGCCTTCCGCATAGCGGAATCATATTGCCAGAAAGGTGATTACACGGCTGCTGTCTCTTATCTCGATAAGCACCTCTCACGTTATCTTGACAACCGCGACCGCGCGACGCCCGTTGAAGAACTCAACCATCCAAGACCCGTCATTGAAGGTTCAAAGGACGAAGTGGTCAGCGAAGATTTTAGCGCGCTTCGCGCGGGTCAAGCCCTCGCCGAACTTTCTGACGTTCTTGAAAAAGTGGGGAACCAGATGTTCCTCGTTTCGGGCACCTTGCTTGGCTATGCCCGCAATGGTTCTGTTTTACCGCATGACAAGGATATTGATGTCGGCATTTTCGGATGGGAAAGCCAATTCGACATCATCGACGCCATCGTCAAAACCGGCCGATTCAGAATCTTTCCACGCTATTTGAACGGCCAGCGTACGCATCAATTGCCCGTCTATCACGTCGAGACGAGGATGACGATGGACATGTTCATCTTCCACAAAGAGGGCAATAAATTCATCACCGGCGTTAATCCACCATGGGGCTATCTCCAGCGCTTCGCCTTCTCCCCTTTCATCTTGAAAGAAGTTGAATTTTTAGGCGTTAAAACACATGTGCCCGCGAATTTTGATCGTCATTTGACCGAGAATTTCGGCAATTGGCGCTTACCAACACCCGCTTATGTCTCGCATGTTGAATCACCTTCAACCATGGGCCAAGGCGAACCGCTTCATCAACTCGTATGCCGGCTCAATCTCATCGAAGCTATTTATAAAAAGAAGCCTGCTCGTATTCCAAGAATCTTGGCGGTGCTGAAGACCTTTGGTGATCGCGAAGGCGCGATGGATGCGGCTCTTGCCGAGCGGCTTCTGAATTTCGGTCAGTTCCTGGAACATAGCCAACCGCTTATCCAAGTGGCGAGCTGAGACCATAACAAAGATTAAGGGCGCGACCATGACCAATTTTGCCTTCATCATGCTGGCTGGCGGAAGTGGCACCCGCGTGGGTTGGGATATACCCAAGCAATTCATCCGCATTGCTGGCAAGACTTTGCTGGAACACAGTATGGATTGTCTGGTCTCGGCCTATCCCGATAAGAAAATTATTGTTGTCGCGCCCGCTGATCTTATCGATATGACTCGCGCTTTGATTGAGCCTTATCCTTTGGCTGAGGCGGTTATTGGCGGGTCCACGCGCCAAGGTTCCACTCTGGCTGCACTCAAACATCTTGAACATGATCCACCGCATAACATTGTGATCCATGAGGCGGCCCGTCCATTTTTAAGTCGAACCGTGCTGCATGATGTGGTTCACGCGCTTGAGCATTACGAAGCAGTAGATGTTGCCATTCCGGCAAGCGATACAATCATCGTAGAAAATGAGGGGATCATTCAATCGATCCCGCGGCGCGATAAAATCTGGCGTGGGCAGACGCCGCAGGCGTTCCGCTTCCGCACCCTCATGGATGCCTATAACGCCTTTACAAGCGACCGCCTTGAGAAAGATTTCACGGATGATTGTGGTGTTGTGCTGGCCGCAAACCCCTTTGTTAAAATCAAAATTGTGCGTGGCACGTCGGACAATATCAAGATCACCGAAGAAACCGATCTCGTGATTGCCGATGAATTTTTTCGACTAAAGGCCAATGCGATTGACCCCAATATCAAAGGTGTCAATCTCAAGGGAAAATCAGCCGTTATTTTTGGTGGGTCTGCCGGCATTGGACGTGCGATTGAGCAAGTTCTCAATGATGCCGGATGCACAACCACCATTGGTTCGCGATCCTTAGGCTATGACATCACCCGTTATGACCATGTCGAGCGCCTGCTCGGCTCAGCCATCGAACAGGCTGGCAAAATTGATTTTGTGATCAACACCGCAGGCCATCTCTCGCGCAAAAATCTTGAAGATTTTGATCCCGCTGAAATGGAAGCGGAAATTTCTGTCAATTTTACCGGTGCCCTGAATATTGCCAAAGCCGCCAAGCCCCATCTGAAGAAATCAAAGGGCATGCTGCTCAATTTCTCATCCTCCTCTTATACACGTGGGCGCGGCGGCTATGTGCCCTACTCCGCAAGCAAAGCGGCCATTGTAAATATGACACAAGGCCTCGCCGAGGAATGGATGGATGATCATATCCGCGTCAATTGCATCGTACCTGGCCGCACCGATACCGAAATGCGCCGGAGCAATTTCTATAATGAAGATCAAAGCAAGCTTTTGAGCCCGTTTGAAGTCGCTCTGACCGCGGCAAAGATTCTCGATGGGCCAAATTCGGGCATGATTGTAAGAATTTAGGATAGATCCATGCTGGAAATCGTAAAGCGTCTGAGTCTAGAACCCGGTCAATACGCGTCTCATATCGCTGATTTGAAATCCTATTGGGATGATGAATTTGACGATATTCCTTGGAAATCAAAACCCATTCGCGTCACGATTGATCAGTCACTCAAGACGCTCGAATTTTATTTCATCTTTGAAAATATTCTAGAACTACCCGATATTGATGTGTCGCTCGTGGACACGCATGACGTCGATGCGACGGCCATTCAGTTTGACTGGAAGAGATCGGAGGAAGAGCCAGGTCTTTTTCTCACCATAAGCGGATTGATGCCAAATCAACTCGATCAACTCATATTTTCTCAAAACCCAAAAGCCGTCAGGCCAGCCAAATTGGTATGCTTGCAAAAAGATGGCACGGAGTGGGTCGTCATCTACAATAGTTTCGACCGATTTAAGCGGATGATTATGAATTGGACCGAGAACCATTCCGGCCAAACCGTCGAATTTGATAAATACTTTTTTCGGTTTGTTGAATTTCTATTGTCTGCGAAATATTCCGAGGCCAGTCAGTTTTTCGAACAAACACCGGAGCTCGCCAACAAGAAAAAAGAACTCTCTTGGATACCAGAAAAATTCGATGTTGCCTTTAATGCTCACGGCATCAAACGGATATTCAAATATTGGAGCCTTGAGGAGCGCCATGCATACCTCAATTCCGCTTTAAATATTATTGAGGTCTTGAAACCGAAATTTGAAAACATCTGTATCAGCGGGGGATCTATTCTCGGTCTGAAGAGAACGGGTAAATTATTGGATCATGACGATGATCTTGATATTGTCGTCGGTGTAAAAGCTTCAGATTTTGGCGGACTTGGACCGACTCTTGACGCGTTAGCCCAATGCCTGACCGCGGCCGGCTTCAAGGTCAAAGGCTATTTTTTCGCCCATCTTTGGGTCGAGACCGATGCCCAGTCCGGTCAAACACTCGATGTGTTTGTAGCCATTATGGAAGATGATTTCGCATCATTTTACCCGTCACATCGCAAGTCCATGAAGAGTACCGATCTGTTTCCGTCACAACTTGCCTTGATAGAAAACATCGAAGTTCCTGTCCCGGGAGATGTCGATGGTTATCTCGAAGGTGTCTATGGCAAGAACTGGAGGACGCCGGACCATGGATTTCGCCACCCGTGGAATCGAAAGGAATATTCCGATCTCTCCGGCACAAGAAAACATAAGATAATCTGGACGCGCGGCGAGGTCGCTGCGCTGTCGCGTTAACATAGTCCGGGCGAATACTCGAAGGTTTCCAGTCTCAAAGCAAAGGTCGAACGTGTCATGAAAATCATTCTCACCTATGGTACCTTTGATTTATTTCATGTCGGCCATGTTCGCTTGCTTCAGCGTCTTCGTGACCTTGGCGACCATCTCATTGTCGGCGTATCAACGGACGCATTTAACGCCAAAAAAGGTAAACGCGCGACCATGGCCTATTCCGATCGCGCGGAGATTGTCGGCGCACTGCGCTATGTCGATCAAGTCATTCCTGAGCACGACTGGCCGCAGAAAATCACCGATATTCAAAAATACAACGTCTCGATCTTTGGAATGGGCGATGATTGGGCTGGAAAATTTGATGAATTGAAGGCGTATTGTGACGTTGTCTATCTTCCCAGAACGGAGGGAATTTCGACAACCAGCCTAAAATCGACCATTTACGAGCGAAATGTCGCCGCTTAGTACATCGAACGGTTAATACCGATTTCATCAAGAAAAACAGTTTCGGGCCAACAATCGAAAACGACTTCGATTGCTTATTCGGACTCGTCCCGCCCTCAATCGGCCTGAACAGTGTTTGCCAAAATATTCAGCTGCTTAATATAAATCTCTGTCGAATTACCACGCGTGATAATTGTATTAAAGCCAACGATGGCAGGCTCCCGATAAGGGTTTAGCCCTCTTTCCTTAATAAAATGATCATAAGGAATGGCCGATTCAATTGTCAGAAGCTTGAGATAGTCCGAGACATCAATACCCACGTCAGATGGGTGTGACTTTAGAACAAAATTGATATTGTCCTTTTCAGATTTAATATTCTTAATATCAGTTCTATATTTAATATATTCCGAAGGCCGGCTTAGTGTTTTAATCGGCGGCAATAAAATTGCGATGTGCTTGTCAGTATCGTTCTCATTCAGAAATTCGATACCGCACATCGGAAGGGCAATCTTTTCATAACCCGGAAAAGCTTCCGGGAAAAACGATATCAAAGATCGTAATTTTCTATGATGGAAATCATAAAAACGTACACCGCGTGAATAGTGTTCGTTGAGCCGATCATAATCAATCTGCAAAACAGAGAAACAGTCCAACAAGGGTGCAGCTTTTTTAATGCTCTTTTTGAGCCAAAGATGCGTTTTCAACAGATTGAAACGAGCGCCATAGGCCGAGCTTCCTTCATCATAGATGATGAGATCAGTACAAAGATTGGATTCGATTAAGGCCCGAACATAGAAATTTCCCATTTGGGGAGCGCAAAGCGTAAATTTTCCGCCGCGATTTAGAAGTTCAGTTCCCAGACGCGCCAAAGTTTCACAGGTGTGCTGCAATTCCTCATCAGTTTGGAGGAAAAAATCATGCCGGTCACCCAAATGATAATGTGACTCGGGCGGATGAAATGTGCGCGACGTAACCAGAATAATTTTTTCCGGCCCATAAATATCCCGCATCGCCAGATAGGTTTCATACCCGATGGGCGACCAGGCAATAAGGACAAATAGATTATCAGGCGTTTCGTTTTGATCGCTCATGACTTACTTTGATCCAGTCCATATCTCACTAGAAAATGTGATTTGAAACATTCTGATTAAGCAATAACAGACCAAGTCATTGGTGTTCCGCGCTTGATCGGTTGCTTAGCTTGCCGGCCAATAAGGGCGTCGAAATGCTTCGGCATAAGGCCGTGACCGGGTCTAATGCACCGGAGATTGTCTTTGGTAAATGATTCACCGGGCGCGATATCTTTGACGGCGTAAATTGAACGACGGCGTGTAACGGCACGCGTTTCGGCGGCGGTTGGCCCATAAGAGACCTTGCCAAGGGCTTGCCACGCTCTTTCCGTTTCCGTCACAAGCGCTTTAAACTCATCTGGCTCGAGCGAAAATGTGCTATCGACACCACCATCCGCGCGATCAAGTGTAAAATGCTTTTCAATCACAGTAGCACCCAGCGCCACAGCGGCGACCGCGGCACCCAAACCCATCGTGTGATCCGATATCCCAATTTCACACTGAAATAGATCTCGCATATGCGGAATGGTCAGAAGATTCGAATTAAGGGGTGTCGCCGGATACGTACTCGTACATTTGAGTAAAGTTAGCGATGTGCAACCCGCATCCCGCGCTGCGGACACCGCTTCGTGGAGCTCGGCCACCGTCGCCATGCCGGTCGAGATGATCATCGGCTTTCCAGTTGCCGCCACTTTTCTGATGAGCGGCAAATCGACATTTTCGAAGGATGCAATTTTATAGCAAGGGACGTCGAGTGTTTCGAGAAAATCGACAGCCGTTTCATCAAAGGGCGAGGAGAAGGCCATCATTCCGAGCTCACGCGCCCGGTCAAAAATCGGCTTGTGCCAATCCCATGGCGTATGCGCCTGCTGATATAATTTATAAATCGATTGGCCGGCCCAGAGGCTTTTCGGATCCGAGATGAAGAATTCACCTTCCTCCGAATCAATTGTCATCGTATCGGGCGTATAGGTTTGAAGTTTGAGCGCATGCGCGCCCGCTTTTGCGGCCTCTTCAACAATCAAGAGCGCGCGTTCCAAAGATTGATTATGATTACCCGACATTTCGGCAATGACAAAGGGCGCATGGTCTTGGCCAATGGAACGGTCTGCAATGATCATCGAATTACTTCTTTTCGCTTCGGCGGGACATTATGACCGGAGTTTCTTATTTGAAAAAATCGGCCAGCGCATGGATGGTCTGTAGTTTCGGTAAGACTTCATCAGGCACTTTACGGCCGGCATGTGCCTCAAGTTCGACAAGCAAAGTATAAAAATCAAGACTATCGATGCCCAGTGACTCAAGCGGTTGATCGAGCGGTGTTGTTGCCAAATCAAGGGACTTATCGAGAGTTTTATTGATGATCTCAAGGATTGCGACTTCGTTAATCATAATTGGATCTCCTTTTTTTGGATTGAGATAAGAGCACTTGCCCAAGACAGACCAACACCGAAGCCGCTCACAAGTATTCGGCCGTCAAGTTCATCCATAGCGTGACGTTCTAACAAGAGCGGGATTGATGATGACACCGTATTACCAGTTTCGGTGATGTCCTTGATAAACCGGCTTGAAAGGGGAGCAAAGGATCGCGCAATAGAATCGACGATCGCCGCACTGCCCTGATGCAAAAAATAAAGATCAATATCGTCCGGCTCAAGCTTTTCCCGCGCAAGCAGCGAACGAATATGGGCCGGAACTTGTGTTGCAGCGAAAGAGAAAATTTGCCGCCCATTCATTCGTAAATGGCTCTGTTCATTCTTGAGAAATTCCGCTCCCGATCCATCCGTGCCATAAGATACAGCATCAAGCGATAGCACCGGCGAATGACCAACCCAACTCGCCGTAGCCGCGTCTCCGAATAACAGGCTCGTTACACGATCACTGGGGTCGACAATTTTTGAATAGGGGTCGGCTGTAATCAGCAAGCCATTTGATAAACCCGAAGCTTCAAGAAAACCCTTCAGGATGAATAGTCCATATACATAGCCGGAGCATCCGAGCGAGACATCGAAGGCGGCCACATGGGTTGGCAATCCAAGTTTTGCTTGTACGATCGCCGCCGTATGCGGCAAGCCAACGCCATCCGGATTTTGTGTCACGACGACAAGCGCATCAATGGCAGCAGGATTGAGCGCCGGTTGCTTTGCGAAAAGGGCTCTAACGGCTTCAACCGCAAGATCAGATGTTTCCTGTGCCACATCCTTGAGGGGTAGCCGAACAGCGCCGATTTTAGAACGAATAAAGTCTTCCGTTTCTCCAAAACCTGCGCCGCGGGCGATGTTATCCGTCGTTTTTGGGGGCATGTAGCTTGCAATTGCTTTGATCCCAATCATGGCGACCCCACTATAAAACGGATTGTTCCGACAGGCTTTTCGTTAAGTTGAATTTCATTGAGGCTGAAGCGGTTGCCAACAATATTTTTGCGTTCAATGCGCGTAATCTGATGATCCGTATCGAGTCGACAAGAAAGATCAATCTGACCAAAGACCCATCGACCGGAAACCTCCGGTGAGAGGGCATAATTCAACTTCTTCGTAAGCGCGATGATTTCCTCGATTGGCGAATAATGCGAACGCTTAGAAAGAGTGATCGCATTTTCATCTACAACTGCAGTTGCAACGAGATCATCTTCATCAAATGGACGGCGCGTTGTAACTTCATCACCTGTTTCAATAATCCAGAGATTAGTACCTGTTCCAAGTTTAGCGAAGGCCAATCTCGCTTTCCCAATGGTTTGTACATTGGTAGCCGGCTCGTCGGTAGTTACAGCGAGCGCGTTTCGTGCGAATCGCTTGAATATTAGTTGACTTACAAATGCTGATTGATCGCCTGACACGAATTCAGCAATCTCGGCCAAGGCATTAAACAAGTCACTGCCGTGAAGATATGTCCGTGAGCCTTTCCATGCGAGCGTAAGCGGTTCAATCATGATCAATCTCCCCGCTCAAATCGGCCCTGTCGGCTGACGGCTTCTGAGCGCGAAAATGCTAACATCCGTGCGCTGTGATCGGTCGCGAAATTTCCTGACACCGCTTTCCCGTCAGCAACCGGCGTTACAACAACGGAACCGGCCATGATGCGGGCATGATGGCCAATACGGAGATTTTCCTTAATCGTAACATTTGTTCCGAGGAAAGCGTCTTCACCGATCACGCTGCGACGAGCAACGACACAATTGTTCGAGACTACGGCACGAGTACCAATCTTCGCTTCATGTCCTATGATCGAAGAAAGTCCAATCAGACTTGAGGCACCGATCACTGTATCCTCAGTGTCATGCACAGCTCGAACGACAACGGCGTTTGTCATCAAAATAGCGCCGTCATCGACAATAACAAAGCCGCCATGCGGGATGAGACGTGGACCGGAAATAGTCTTGCGGTAAAGAATACCTTCCATACCAATTTTTACACCCGGCTCGATGGTTACACCCGAACCAATCGAAACATGACTGCGGATAATCGCGTGTTCGCCGATCGTTGTGTGATTACCAATTCTTGCACCAGCCTCGATTATGGCCGTCGGATGGATCCGGCAATGGAGACCAATGCCCTCTTCAAAAGACTTCGTATACAGATTTTCACGCACAAATTTCTCATGAATATCATAAAATAGGTCGCGCGGCGTGTTGGAAACAGCAAGCCCAATTGGCCTGTCCAGCGTGGCGGCGAGAGAAGGAGTCGTAACGAGTCCAGCCAATGCTGCATTTGACAAGGCACGCGCCAAAAAGGTGGCGGTATCGGCATAAGCGAGAACGCCTGATCGCTTCGAATCAACATATCCAAGCGTCACAAACGCCGCATCGCGAACCAGAGCATCACGAGACACAACATCCGACAAATTCATCTTAAGCCTCGTTCGATGAGATCGGCGGCGGAAACCGCGGAGGACGGCATAAGCCTTGCGATTTGCATGCCAAGTGCGGCGCATTGGTCGGGGTGGTCGATGAGGGTTATAAGTGCCTGTGCGATCCGGCTGCGGATCGCATCACGCGCGTCATCCGTGTAAATGCCGAGATCAATGCCACCGCCCTGCGCGGCGAGCGCGCGGATCGAGCCGGTCTGATTGTCGGCAATGCTCAATAACAAAGCGGGCAGACCCATCCGGCATTGTTCAACCAGCATTGTGCCGCCAGCACCAATGGCGAGATCAGCCTGTGCCATCAGCGTTGCAATATCGTTCGGCGCCACATGAAGCGCGATGTTAGATTTGCCTGCAACACGATGTTCAAGCGCCGCGCGATGCGGATTGCCCGCGCCAATCACGAGATCGGCCGCGATGTCGGGCTGGTCAAGCGAGAGAAACGCTTCAAGCGCAAGGCCCGTGGCGTTGGGTTCATCGACTCCACCAAAGCCGATAAACACGCGCCGGATTGTACCATCGCGCACTTCGGTGCGGCGAACCTCCCGAAACTCGCGCCGCAACGGTGCATATTGCGGACCTGTGCGCACATCGCAGCGCGGCTCAACCAAGTCGGTCCAACGGTTAGCGCCACCAATCGAAAAACTCGGATCAATCAAGAGATCGCACGCATGGGCGCGATTGGCCAATCCATCTATCGCCATCAACTGCGCACCGGTCGCCTTGGCAACCGCACGCTCCCAGCGCCGGTCAATCGCGTAATGATCGGCAATCACAAAACCGGGCTTGAGATTAATAAAAGCCGCAATCATATCCTGTATGTCGGTCTCGATATCGGCACCAAGCCATGCGGCATAGGGTTCGCTCGGATCCGCACGCACGGGGCGAAGCGGTAAAAGAATAAGGTCATGACCTGCCGCCGTAATGGCCGCGCCAAAATGACCCGGATGGGCACGGCACACGAAGCGGCACGAAATACCGCGCGTCACAAGATCGGATGCGAGCGCGAGGCACCGCATCACATGACCAGTGCCTATTACCGTTGAAGCGTCCGTCCGGATGGCGACGAGCCGTTGCCTCATGATAGGCGCTCCACCCGTTGCGCTGCGAATAATTGTTCGGCGACACGCCAATCTTCGGGCGTGTCGATATCCTGCACGCGATCACGCGGTAGAATAACGGGCACCGCAGCCTCCGAAAACATTTTGCGATTAGCAAGAAACGCATCCGTTCGGCCCCAATAAAATTGCCCGGCATCATGCCAGGCCTCTTCGAGATCCTGCGAACGCGTCATCGCATGTTCAGGCGCGAACATATCAACACGACCATTGGGCATAAGGCGCAGCGCGCGCTGGATCGGAAACGCAAAGCTCGTAACGCTAAACGCGAACTCCGCACCGCTTGACTGCAAGAGATCAAAGCCAGTCAGCAAATCTCCAGCCCGCATAAAGGGTGCGGTGGCATAAAGGCAGCAGACAAAATCAGGCTTGCCATAAAGCGTTGCCGCCGCATCGATGGCATGATTAATCACGGGACGTGTTGGCGTATGATCATCAGACAGATCAGCAGGCCGCATGAAAGGCGTTTCAGCCCCTTCAGCACGCGCGATTGCCGCGATTTCGATATCATCAGTCGAGACGATGATATGATCAAATAGGCCTGACTCGCGTGCGGCTGCAATCGTCCAGCCGATCATGGGCCGACCGTGAAAGGTACGGATATTCTTGCGCGGAATGCGCTTGCTTCCCCCGCGCGCTGGAATGATGGCAAAAGCGTTCTTGCTCAATCGTTCCTCTTCAACAGCAAGAGTTCTGAGTGAAAGCCGTCGACTGTTTTATATCCGAATGGAAAGACATTTTTTTCCACCAATTCGTACTTCGGTAACATTGCCAAATAGTCGTCAGATTTAATTGGTGTTTTCACACCAACAGAATGAGTCTTTTTGACTTGCTTGCCCTCACGCATATTTCTGAGCAAAATCCAACGCGAACCAAGGCGATCGACGTGGTTCAGGTAGTTTTCGACGATATGCGGTTCCATTTCCTGAAAGGAAATGAAATTTACAAATAAATCGATGTCACCTTGTAGCTTCTCGATTTGCCATGAGCAAAGCACAGACGCCTGCGGCAAAGACTCGATTCTAATTTCTGTTTTGTCTTTTGTATCGGAATAGCCGATTACATTTTTAGCCCCAAGAACTTGCGTGAGATAATATTGAGCCACAAAACTCGTCGGCGGAATATCAATGTCAATATAGCGCTGATCTTTAATTCCGGAATGGGCCAGAATTTCTCCCAATGTTCCAAATCCGCCCCCAATTTCAAGGACATTGCGTAGGGGATCTTGCGGTTGCAGATGCTTTTTCAACATCGCCAATCCGAGGAGATAATTGAGTGAAGACCGGCTAAAATTTCGCCCGTCAAAGGCGAATTGTTCTATTGGATTGCCAACGCCGCTCTCTGTAAACTGATGCAAATATGGATATTTGTTTACATCATCAGAGGCCAGCAAAACGCGGTAGTCGGATAAAGCTTGACTACTACCCGACAGAAATTGCTCAAGCGCTAAATTCGGCTTTTTACCTTCTCCGTATTCGTGCTGCAGCCAGCTTTTCAAACCGTCCGCTTGCTTTTGGGAAAAGCTATTTCCGGGCGACCCATAGGTCGGAACAAAAAAGCCCAGCGCCTTGGGAAGCGATCTGAATTGATCGATCCCGCTCGCCTCAAGCTCTTGGACAATTTGTTCCGAAGATTCAGCCCAAAATGCTGATGGCCGATAGACTTCCTCTTGAAGAGCAAGATCAGTTCGGGCTTGGGTCAATTCAGAATAAGAATGCATCACTCAATTACTCACTTTGATAAGTCATTTATCACAAGAAATTTGATCATTGTGTTGATCGGCTATCCCATCATTGCAAAACCGCTCTTAACGCAGCAACAATCGTGTTCTGCTCTTCGTCGGTCATCGCACTAAAGAGAGGAATCGTAATCGCGCGCGCATAATAGGCTTCGGCTGCGGGGCAATATCCGTCACTAAAACCGCGCGCGCGATAAACCGGCTGCAAGTGAACCGGAATATAATGCACGTTGACACCGATATCTGATGATCTCAGCGTATCAAATATTTGCCGACGCGTTTTTCCAACCGTATCCGTATCGATCACGATCGGATAGAGATGATAAGAAGACTGACCGGCGTGATGTTGCCATGGCGTCGTCAACGGAAGATCCGCGAGGATTTCATCATAGCGCGCCGCAAGCACCCGACGCCGCGCAACGAATTGGTCAAGCTTTGCGATCTGGCTAAGTCCCAGCGCCGCCTGAAGATCGGTCAACCGATAATTAAGGCCGACGTCTTGTAATTCATAATACCATGGACCCATCACGTCAGAGGTCTGTGCGGCGGAACTCATTCTCTTCACATCGCGGGTAATACCGTGGCTCCGCAGATCCGCCATACGTTGAGCAAGCGCGGAGTCTCGCGTTGTAATCGCACCACCCTCACCCGTCGTGATGATTTTCACAGGATGAAAACTGAAGACGCACGCGGCCGAATAGCGACAATCGCCAACGGGACCACCATCGGCATCCGCACCAATGGCATGAGACGCATCTTCGATAATGGAAAAGCCATAGCGATTGGCCAAAGCCGCCAAACGCGGCATGTCGCAGGATTGACCGGCGAAATGGACGGGCACAACGAGATCTGGCAAACGGCCGCCGGCTCTCTGCGTGCTTTCTAATTTTTCTTCAAGCCTGTCTGCCGACAGACAATAGGATTTCGGATCGATATCGACAAAATCAATATCTGCGCCACAGAGCAGCGCGGTGTTTGCGGTTGCTACAAATGTATTCGGCGTCGTCCATACGAGACTTTTTGCGCCAACACCCAAGGCAAGCATGGCAATATGCAAGCCGGCCGTGGCATTTGAAACGCACACGGCATGAGGCGCGTTTACGCGTGCGGCAATCGCGCGCTCGAACGCCGGCACCATCGGGCCTTGTGTCAGAAAATCCGACTTTAAGACCTTTACAACCGCTTCAATGTCGCTCGGATCAATATCTTGGCGACCATAAGGGATCACGACTACAGTCTCCCGATCGCATTATAATTTTGCTTGATCCAGGAATTGAGACAAGACTGCGTCATCCAAGCGGAATTATTTTCGCTGGTATAACGGAATCCGTCGCAGACTTTCTTGCCGTTCTTGATTCTTTTTTGATCCATATTCCAGCTATGGATTGTTGGCAGAATTTTGAAATGTCCCTCATATTCAAATGTGGAAGGAGAATCCTCTTCGCCAATCATCTGCTCATGAAGCTTTTCACCCGGCCGAATGCCGACAAATTCAAGACGCGCTTTTGGCGCGATGGTTTTGGCCAATTCGGTCACCTTCATAGAAGGGATTTTTTTGACATAGATTTCGCCGCCCACCATGTCGGAAAAGGCGGTCCATACCAGCTCTACAGCTTCCTCTAAAGAAATCATAAAGCGTGTCATACGCTCATCGGTGATGGGCAAGACACCATCATTGGCCAATGACATGAAGAACGGAATAACCGATCCCCGTGATCCCATTACATTGCCATAACGCACAACGGAGAAGCGTGTCTTATTGGCACCAGAATATGAATTGCCGGCAACAAAGAGCTTGTCGGACGCCAGTTTCGTAGCGCCGTAAAGATTGACCGGGCTGCTGGCTTTATCCGTGGACAAAGCAACAACGCGCTTAACACCTTTATCAATACAAGCATCAATCAAATTCATTGCGCCATTGATATTGGTCTTTACGCATTCAAATGGATTATATTCGGCTGTCGGAACAATTTTTGTCGCTGCCGCATGCACAACATGGTCAACGCCGTCTAGGGCACGATAGAGCCGGTCACGGTCGCGAACATCCCCAATAAAGAAACGCACTCTCTCATCATTTTGAAAGAGCTTTGCCATTTCCCATTGCTTCATCTCATCCCGCGAATAGATGATGAGTTTCTTGGGGTTAAAGCGCTTTAATGTCATTGGCACGAATTTATGTCCAAATGAACCCGTGCCGCCGGTCACTAAAATCGTTTTACCTTCAAGAAGATGGATATCATGATCGTTCATGGGGACTACTCTACAAACTAGAAGGTCGAATTTTTATAAAGCCCATTAACCCTGCAGGAGCTTCAACACGGTCTGTGGCATCTGGTTTGCCTGTGCCAACATGGCGGTTGCGGCCTGCTGAATGATCTGATGACGTGCCAATTCCGAAGTGGCTTCAGAGTAATCGACGTCTTCAACGCGGCTGCGGGATTCCGCAATATGGGTCGACACATTGGTCAAATTGTCGACGGTGAACTGAAGGCGGTTGATGCTTGCACCAAGGCGCGAGCGGAATGAATTCAACGCACCCATCGCCGAGTCAATGCCGCTAATTGCGGTCTGGGCGTTGAGTGCTGATGAAATGCTGGTGCCATCGAGATCCGAATAGCCGCCCGAAATCACATGCGAGCCTGAGGCGCCGGAGGGATCGAGATTACCGAATGTTACGGTAATGATTTCTTTAGAGTCAGTGCCCGCACCCACTTTGAATTGAACGCCCCCACTCGGGAAGGTCGTTCCATTGAGGATGGGGAAGCCGTTCCACTGGGTCGTTGCCGCAACGCGCTGAATTTCCTGATAGAGCTGGCTATATTCCAGCTGCATCGATGTGCGGTTATCGGATGAATAAGTGCCATTCATCGATTGAATGGACAATTCACGCATGCGCTGCAGCATGCTTGTAATGGTGTCGGCTGCTGATTCCGCCGTTTGCAGCATACCGATGCCGTCATTGGCGTTTCGAATAGCCTGATGAAGACCGGTGACTTGCGCCGTCATATTATTGGCAATCGCAAGACCTGCCGCATCATCGGCTGCCGAATTGATACGCTTACCAGTCGACAACTGTTCCATCGTCGCCTGAAGGCCACGTGTATTCTTCGCAAGCGCCGCCTGTGTAATCAGGGAGGCGGAATTCGTATTAATGACCGTCATGATCTTACTCCTGTGACGTCGGAACGTGCGTTCGGCGGAACAGCTGCAAGCTGTGTGCCAGCCAAGAGACGCGAAACGGAGCCAACGCGGCAGAGGGATGAATTTGCTCTCAAAAGCACGCATCTCGGTGCGATATTTCGTCGTTGAAAAGTAAGAAAATATAATAAAAACAATAAACTAGCGTGAAATTAACCATAGCCAGACATCCCCTCTTTGGCAGTCCCGGATTCAGTTTTTCATCGGAAAACAAAGGAATTTTACAAAATCGCTAAAAGAATTCTGACGGCCGCCGTCTTCCCCAGCATCGGGAGCAGTCCTGCTTTCGGAAGAGTTCAACGACCCCCACGGCCTCGTTGATCGTAGCGTGTATCTTAATAAGGAGTAGAGACATGACCGTTATCAACACCAATGTGGCCTCGTTGAACGCCCGGGCCGCTATCGCAGGAAACGCTGCCGGCCTTCAAAAGGCGATGCAGCAATTGTCCACTGGCCTTCGCATCAATTCAGCTGCTGATGACGCAGCCGGTATGTCGATCGTCAACAATTTCACTGCGCAGATTAAGGGCCTCAACCAGGCTGTGCGCAACGCCAATGACGGCATTTCGATGCTGCAGACGGCGGAAGGCGCAACCAGCGAAGTGACATCGATCCTTCAGCGTATGCGTGAATTGGCGGTACAGGCTGCCAACGGCACCTATTCGTCAAACGATCTCTCGAGCCTCGAGAAGGAAAACACCGCGCTGAAGACCGAACTGGACCGTGTGGCAAGCGTCACGCAGTGGAACGGCATCAGCCTCATGAGCGGAAGCTTGAGCGCATCCTTCCATGTTGGCTATGGCTTTGCTTCAGCTGACGATGTTTCGGTGACGATCTCGCAGTCCATGACAGCGGCGTCCTTGGGCGTCAGCGGTTCAATCAGCGCCGGCGGCTCAACGGCAACGGCCTTCATCTCGGCCATTGATACGGCGCTTAACACAGTGAACGGTGTTCGCGGCACGCTCGGTGCAACGATCAACCGCTTCCAGTTCACAGCCGATGCATTGACCAATGTGTCAACGCATCTCTCGGAATCAAAGAGCCGCATCCAAGATACCGATTACGGCGAAGCAACTTCGGAACTTGCAAAGCATCAGGTGATCCAGCAGGCAGCAACTGCAATGCTCGCCCAGGCAAACCAGGCGCCGCAGATGGTGTTGCAGCTTCTGAAGTAAGATTTCTAATCAATATCGAGGCGGGGACCCCACGCCCCGCCTCGATATCAATGTTCCACTAGGCCCGTGACAAATGGGCGTTGAGGACATCAAACCGGCCATTCCATGTGCTTAACGGCACTTGGGTGGTCACTATTATGGAGTGGGGAAAATGACTGTTATCAATACGAATGTGAATGCGCTTTACGCGCAAGGCGCATTGGCTTCCAACAGCCGCGGCCTTCAAAAAGCAATGACCCAGCTGTCAACGGGTCTCCGGATCAACTCGGCAGGTGATGATGCCGCCGGCATGTCGATCGTCAACAACTTCAATGCGAAGATCAAGGGCCTCAATCAGGCGGTTCGTAACGCCAATGATGGCATTTCAATGCTGCAGACGGCGGAAGGCGCGACCAATGAAGTCACGTCCATCCTTCAGCGGATGCGTGAATTGGCGGTACAGGCAGCCAATGGCACCTATTCAAGCGATGACCTCACAAGCCTTCAAGCTGAAAATTCCGCATTACAAACAGAACTCAATCGCGTTGCCAGCGTCACTCAGTGGAACGGTATTTCGCTTCTGAGCGGCAGCTTGAGCGCATCATTCCATATTGGCTATTCAAACATGTCGGCCGAAGATGTTTCGGTTTCGATTTCACAATCGGTTACAGCATCGAATCTGGGCGTGAGCGCCTCAATCAGCGCCGGCGGATCGACCGCAACGGCCTATATTTCGGCAATCGATACGGCTCTGACCACGGTGAACACCATCCGTGGAACCTTGGGCGCGACCATCAATCGCTTCCAATTCACGGCCGACGCTTTGACCAACATGTCCACCCATCTCTCTGAATCGAAGAGCCGGATCGAAGATACGGATTATGGTGAGGCGACTTCGGAACTTGCGAAGCATCAGGTTTTGCAACAGGCGGCAACCGCCATGCTTGCGCAAGCCAACCAGCAGCCGCAATTGGTCCTTTCCTTGCTTAAGTAAGCGAAAGACCAAGCTGAATCCTGAAGATCAGCGACCCTGATCGTCAGTTGGCGCTATAATATAAGGAGTGGCTGCGGGATTTCGCCGCCACTCCTTGAGACCCTCAAACTGGCCTGAACCTTGCAAGTATTCCCGATCGAGGAGGCTGGGCCATGGTGACAAGCGTTTCAAACCAGACAACGACGACGGCGTCGTCTATGGGCAATATCGGCAGCAGCATTGTAAACACCATTACAGGCGGCACGATTGATATTCAGTCCCTCGCCTCGAAGCTAACAGACGCCACCAAGCAACCCCAGCAAATGCTGCTCGACAACCGCAAAGCCGCGGCTGAAGCAAAAATTTCGGCCATTGGCCAAATCACGTCAGCAGCCAGTGATTTTCAGACCTCTCTCGATGCGTTGGGCAATTCCAAAGCCATTGCCTATCAATCGCAATCATCCGATCCGTCGGTTGCCGATTTCGCCTTTAAATCCTTTATCGAACCCACACCGATCAATTTTTCGTTTTCCGTAAAACAGACAGCTTCAAACAATGTCGTGACGCTGCCTCCTCTCGCAAAAGGCGCGACCAGTCTTTTGGGTTCCAGCAGCGGACGCACTTTGACGCTTTATAGCGGGCAATCGAACACATCGACTTCAATTTCGACAACCACACACAAAGCATCTCTGCCCATTCCCACCGGAAGACTAACGGCCGGCGACACCTATGATCTCACAATCCCGACCGATGACGGCACAGGGCTTACCGTTTCAGTCACCGTTCCAGCGAGCGGAACAACAAGCGATTTTACCGATGAACTCAATACAGCGATCGCTTGGGCCGCCGATGCGGCTTCGCTAAGTTCGGGCTATCCTACCGCGACCGCATCCAGCGATGGAAAATCCATCAGCTTTGATTATGGGAGCGGTAGTTCGGCAACGGGCTCCATTACAATGAAGCCCACCACGGTAACGAAAACATTCGATCTCTCTGAATATGACACGCTCGCCAACTTTGCCGCGGCGATTAACAAAGTATCGGGATATAGCGCAACGGTCATGAACTCGACCTCGGGTTCAACGGCCGTGCAATATCTCCAAATCTCCCACGGCAGCGGAACGGATAACAATTTCGTCGCAGAAATTACCGATGATTCAACCGGCTCAAGCAGCGGCCTGTCGGACGGGTTAAACACAACAGCCAATGGCGGCGCAAAATCTGTCGCGGGTCAGGACGCTGTTCTTGTCTCCTCCGGGGTAACTTACACGTCATCGACGAATAAATTCTCCAACCTCATTTCGGGCATCAACATCAACATTCATGCAACGACGCCGGGGGACAGTGAAGTCACGATCTCGACACAAGACAATACAACTGCGCAGTTATCAGCCCTACAAACAATCGTAACGGGGTTTAATACACTGATGACCACCGTTCGAAGTGCCATGAAATATGATGCAGACGTAACCAAGCGTGGGGGATTATCAGGCGATTCAATAGCAAAAGCCTTTCTTTCCCAGTTATCAGCATTAACAACAACACCGATCAAAGGCTCGGGAGCCAAGTCGACCTCGCTCTCGGCAATCGGGATACAGACCAATCTCGACGGAACACTCAAAATTGACGTACCGACGCTCGATCAGATCAGTCAAAGCAATCCGCAATTGATCACCGATGTGGTTGCATCAACCTATACGTCGACCGGCGCTATTGATTTGATGACCAAGCTCAATAAAGTCATTACAGGAACGGATTCAACCTTCAAAAGCCAGTTGAAGACAACACAAACAACCGTCGAACAAGCTATCGCAGACGACCAAACCAAGCTCGACAACCAAATGACCGCGCTGCAAAATCGCTATTTGACGCAATTTACGACCATGCAAGCGCTGCTTGATTCCACCAAATCTCAACAATCGAGCCTCACCAGTATGATGAGCTCTTGGACTGCAGGCATGAAGGGCTAAAAACAGCCTTTGCATGGTTTGCAAAAGAATTTGGTTTAAAAAAAATTGAGCGGACGTGATGTTGCCATCACGTCCGCTCCCCCACGGCTCAGGGCACAGCCCCGTCTGCGTGGCATATCAAGATATGTCCGCAATTCAGGACTGTGAAAATCTGAGGGGATCTCAGCCAAGTCCGAACTGAAGCCGTGAGACGGGTCTTAACAAGTGATCCCCGTCAGGGATTAATACGGTTGGAACTTGGATTTTTTTACAGGCAACAAATAAAAAATCGGATCTGAATTCGGGATCCCTGCGATAAATCTGCAGATTTTTTCTCGTTCTTTCGCATATCAAGGCGAAGCCGCCGTCTCTCAATAAAAATACAGAGCTTAGACGCCAGATTTTGGTTGGCTATGGGCAACCGAAAACAAAAGATCTTCAAAAGCGCGGCAGAATTTTTCGGTATCAAAAAGCGGATGGGTCATTTTATTGGCGCTGAGTTTTGCCTTCAAGGTGGCAAGGCGCACCGGATCCGCAACAAGGGCCAAGGCCAGAGCCTCATAATCCGCCCAGGATTGCGTAATCATCTCCGGCAATCCAATGGCATGGAGCAGGCTCGACGCCACACGCGCCGGAAATGCGCCGCCCTGATACGTCAAAACAGGAAGACCAACACCCAAAGCATCCGCCGCCGTCGTATGCGCATTATAGGGCCAGGTATCGAGAAACAGATCCGCGAGGCGGTAGCGCGCCAAATGATCTTCCACACGCGGCACACGCGCGGCAAACACGAGCCGTTTTCCTGAAATACCCGACATTTCTGCTGCATTCCGGAAATTGGCCTTTGTTTCCTCATTACGAGCCACGAGCCACAAAACCGCTCCCGGAACTTTCGCCAATAACGACATCCAGACACGCCAAAGCGGCGGCGAAATTTTATAGTCATGCGAGAAAGAACAGAAAACGACGCCCTCGTCAGGAAGACCGCAGTCCGCACGCGTCGGGGTCGCCTCAGCGCTTTTGAGCGACCGATCGGTCGGCAGATAGGTATCCGGCATATAAAGAATTTTTTCGGTAAAAAACGTCTGATGTTCTGGCGGGATTACATGCCGATCAGCGATCAGATAATCCATATAATCGACGCCCAGCGTACCGGGATATCCGAGAAAATTGATTTGAACCGGTGCCGGTCGATAGGCGAAAATTTCAGTACGGGAATCGGCGGTGTAGCCGGCAAGATCAATCGCGCAATCGACTTCCATCTCACGCATTTTTTCAGCAATTTTATTCGAGGCTACACCACGCGCTTCAATAAAATTATCGAAATTTGATCGAATGCGATCACGCAGCGCGCTGCGATCATCAATACCCAAAGAAATGGCGATCGTCTCAACGCGGCTGCGATCATGATGAGCAAACAGACCCGCCATCAAATGGCCGACCGGATGCTCCCGCAAATCCGGTGAGACATAGGCAATTCTCAATTTGTCATGGCGATAAGAGTCACCAGACCACAGGGGATCCCGCGCTTTCGGCGCATAGTGATCTGCAAAAATCCGCCCGCAGGTAAACTGATCTTGCGCGGAATCAGAAAGCGCCATGAAAGGAAGGCTTTTACAGACTTTGCGACCCTCCCGAACCCCTTCGATAATCTCGTCCCGCAAGCTCGCAAAATTGGTCCAATCGGCGATATGCATACGCTCATAAAGCAGCAAACCGGCAATATAATCATGGTTCGGATAAAGGCGATGGAGCCGATCAAACAGCGCAATCGACTGATCGACTTGTTTGAATTCAGATAAAAGAATGGCATAATTGCCTAGTGCTGTTTGATGATCAGGATTAATTTCAAGCGCGCGTTCAAAACATTTCAGCGAGTCATGATGGCGCAACATATTGCGCAACAAAACACCTTTATCGACAATCGCCTCGACATAATGGGGATCGGCCTTAATCGCCTCATCATAGGATAAAAGCGCCTGGTCCCAACGCCCCAATTTCTGGCAGGTCACCGCATAACCAAACCAATTGGGTGCGAAATCGGGCGTCGTGATGCAGCCATGACGAAAGATCTGGTTCGCTTCCTCTACCGCTTCGCGGCCAATCAAAATAACGCCGAGAGAATAAATCGCGACTTTGTTGTTAGGATCATCAAGCAGAAGGGCTCGAAAAGCGCGCTCCGCCTCATCCACAGCGCCGGAATTCTGAAGCGCAAGCGCGGCTTCGATTGAAACCCTTGGTGCGGGACGACTTTGAGTACTCACAACACTGTTCCGATCACAATTTTCATCAAAGAACGCAATGAAACCATACCGTTAAGATTTAAGACTAAGGGAGAGAAGTTTACGAATTCCTATTGGTTTGCCACCATAATCTCGCTCAATATCCGTGTTTTGTGTCGTGTTGCGTAGGGTTGGAGTGACCAGTGACCAGCGAAAATCCTGTTTTGGATCTTGTCGAAATTCCGGCCCATGTGCCGCCGCGCCTGCGCAGCACCCGCCAAGATCACATTCCCCGCACCATCTACCAAACATTCAAAACGCGTTTTCTGCCCGTCACGATGCATGAGGCGGTGATGAGCTGGATGAATCACAATCCTGACTATGAGTATTGGCTTTTCGATGATGAGGCGATGTTCGGCTTTATCGAAACCGTTGATTGTGCGCCTTTTTCTTTTACCCGCGACGACCTCATCCGCGCCATGCACAGCATCAAGCCGGGCGCTGGTAAGGCTGATCTTTTTCGCTATCTGCTCATCTATGATCGCGGTGGCGTTTATATGGATATCGACACCGTCTGCTTAGCGCCCTTACGGACCTTCATCCATCCCGAGGATGACATCGTCAGCGGCATCGGCATGCGCGGCGATCTCCATCAATGGGGCCTCGCCTATGCGCCCCATCACCCCTTCATGAAGCGAACGCTTGAGCAGTCCGTTTCTAATGTTCTCAATCGCACCTTTATCTCTTCATTCGAAAACACATTAGAAGGATTGACAGGCCCACCCTGTCTTGATTGTTCGATCAAATCCCTTCTCCATTTGCCGATTGAAGCACAATTTCAAGCCGGTCTTTATGAGATTGATGTTGAAGATCGAAAGACACGCATTCGTCTTTATGAAAAAGATTTATTTAACGGCAATGTTGGCTTCAAATATAAGGATTACCGATCAGATCTTTCAAAACTGGGTATGAGCCATTGGATTGACGAAAGTCTTTTTAATGAATGACCAAAAGCGGAAAGATTTGTCCTCATGAAATCGCTTTGTGTTGAAGGCTGGCGCTTCCTCAGTCATTCCTATTCAATTGTGAATCAATGGCAATTATTATCCCTTATGAAAAGGCCTGATATTGCCTTGTTTCATAGGGATATTGAATTTTTCCTACCTCAATGGACTGTAACAAATGGATTATTTTCCGAAGCGGATGAGACGAAGCTAAAAAATATTGCGAGTGGCTCAATAGATCTTTCTTATGATGCTCTCTTGCGCATTGCCGCACCGTTTAATCTCGATGTCAAAAAAGGCCAACGCACTGTTGTTTTTGGTACAACGGAAACAAAAACACTGTCTCCTAATTTGTTCTCAAATAACTATAATATAGATGATCTTTCACGCGTCGAAGATTTACACTTAATTACGCCGTCACATTGGTCGCGCGAAGGATTTTTGAGGCACGGATTTCGTGAAAATCAAGTTCATGTGTTGCCTCACGGCTTCGCACCGGAATTGTTTTTTCCTTCGTCTATTGAACGTGAAAAAACGCGGCGCACGCTCAATCTTAATGGCTTTGTTTTCGCAAATTTCTCAGCCATGACCTACAATAAGGGGCTTGATCTTCTTCTCAAAGCCTTTGCGATTGTTTGCGACAAACATAGCGATTGTCACCTCTTGCTCAAAGGGTCAGACAATCTCTATCCGTCAAAACAAATGCTTGAAGATAGTTTAGCCAGCCTTCCCGACACAACGCGCAATCATGTTGCCTCGAAAATTTCTTATTTGGGCTCCGTCCTCTCCATGGCCGATATGGCCAATATGTATCGCGCCGCGGATGCCTATGTTTCACCCTATCGCGCCGAAGGCTTCAACATGCCGCCCCTTGAGGCGGCTGCCTGCGGAACGCCGGTCATTTGCACGGCCGGGGGCTCGACCGACGATTTCATGGACGAGTCCTTCACCCTGCGCATCGATGCCTCACCCCGGATTCTGTTCAGCGAGGAGCGCCAGCAGGAGTTCCTCGAACCGGACCTCGACCACCTCGTGGCGCTGATGCTGCGCGCCGTCGAAGATCAGACATGGCGAACACAGGCCGCGACCCGCGGGGTGGCTCATATGAGAGCCCATTTCACTTGGGATCAGATCACAGAACGGCTTTGCGGTCTGCTTTTTTGATGTTTTTGGTCATTTTTTACGACGATCAACCCGTTTTTGGCCTGATTTATCCGAATTCGACCATATTTTGACACATTCTGGCCCAGACGCTTTGTGCGGTAGCCGGGCCCGGCAGTCACTTCAAAAAAAGATATATAAAACAGTAGTTTACAAGTTTTTTTGAGAATTCGACGTGCCGCCTCTCAGTTTGGTCAGGTTTTTGCAAGGCCGCGCGCATGACGACCGTCACCTTCTCGACCAGTCTCACAAACTTGGCCCGACTGACCACAACTCAGATCGCGGCCCTGACGACGGAGCAGATCGCTGCTCTCACAACGACGCAGGTGGCAAGCCTGTCGGCGGCGGAATTTGCTGTGCTCTCGACAGATCAGATCGCAGCACTCACCACCACCAGCATTGCCGCGATTTTGCCGCGCCATGCCGCGGCCATGACAACGAAACAGGCCGCCGTCCTCTCGACAGACCAAATGGCGGCGCTGCAAACCGCAGATCTGATCTATCTCAAAACCAGCGCGGTCGCCGCCCTCTCGACCGATCAGATTGCGGCGCTCTCGACATCTCAGATCGCTGCATTGAGCACAACGCAGATCGCTGCACTCACCACGACCGATCTCGCAAGCCTTTCAACCGACCAATTCGACAATCTGAAGACCAATCAGATTGTTGCGTTGAAAACCGCGCAGATTGCCGCATTAACAACCGGCCAGATTGCATCGCTCATCAGCAGCCAGGCGATCGCCCTCACCGTCACTCAGGTGAAATCGCTCTCCACCGCTCAAGTTTCAGCGCTGGGCACGATGGTCGCAAGCCTTTCAACATCAAGCACGGCGGCCCTTACAACGAGCCAAGTTTCGTCGCTTGATACAAGCCAGATTGTTGCGCTGACTACGAAGCAAGCGGCAGTACTCACATCGGCACAAATCGCCTCATTAACAACCGATCAAATCGACGCCCTGGAGACGGCCGATCTTGCCTCGTTGAGCACCAGTGCAGTTAACGCGCTGACAACAAGCCAAATCAATGTCATGGCAACGAGTAGCCTCGCCGCGCTCACCAAAAGCCAGTTCGCATATCTGTCCGTCAGCGCAATGGCTGCACTCTCAACCGACCAAGTTGTTGCGTTGACGACAGCGCAGGCCGCCGCGATGACCAAGACACAATTCGCCGGCTTGACGACGGATCAGATCACCGTGATGGAAACGGTAGATCTTAGCGCTTTGCAAGCGAGTGCCGTACAGGGCATCACAACGGCTCAACTGGCCGGCCTGTCCACCGCGCAATTGGCGGCCTTTACGTCGACTCAAGTGGCTTCGTTTAGCACCGCCGCCGTCGCGTCCCTATCGACCGATCAAATTGCCGCTCTCTCAACAAGCCAAGTTCAGGGGCTTTCGGCAATTCAAATCGCCGCACTGTCCACGGATCAGATCGCTGCAATGGAGACGGTTGATGTTGCCAAGTTACGTTCGACCCAGCTTGTTGCTCTCTCGACGGATCAGATCGCAGCTTTATCAACCGCACAAATCGCGGCACTGACAACAATTCAATTGGCGACGTTCCGCACACAAAGCATCGCCGCGCTTTCCACTGATCAAATCGTTGCTTTGACGACCGCTCAAGCCCGCGCGCTCACAGCGGCACAAGTCGCCGTACTTTCAACCGATCAGCTCTCATCTCTTGAGACAAATGATTTCGCTGTGTTTAAAACCAGCGCCATAGCGGCTTTAACCACCACGCAGATGGCGGCGTTAAGCACAGCACAAATCGTTGCTTTGAGCGTCGCTCAAACAGCCGCGCTGACAACAAGCCAAGTCAACACGCTTTCGACCGACCAGATAAAAGCCCTTGAAACCGCCGACCTTGCCGCACTCACAACGGCCAATATCAGCGCGCTGACGACAGACCAAGCGGCTGTTCTCTCGGCAACTCAAATAGCAGCCCTGACAGCCAAGCAGATCGCAGCCATCGGCACCGACGTTCTCGCTTCATTATCGACCAGCCAGATCGCTGCCGTCACATCGACAGGCATTACGGGCCTCTCAACCGCACAAATTACGGCCCTCACAACCGATCAAATCGTAGCGCTCTCAACCACGCAAAGCGCCGCATTAAACACAACACAGACAAGCGCTCTATCAACCGATCAGATTGCTGTGTTAGAAACAGTAGATCTGGCAGCGCTTAAGACCAGCGCGATCGCTACGCTTTCAACAGATCAGATCGCTGCGCTGAGCACCGCACAAATCGTAGCACTGGCGACAACCCAAATCGTTGCTTTGTCGACACTCTCCGTCCAAACACTGTCAACCGATCAAATGGTTGCGTTGAAAACGAGTCAGGCGAGCGCTCTCACACAGGCACAAGTTGCGGTTTTGACGAGTACGCAAGCCGCGGCCCTTTTGACCAGCCAAGTGAACGCGCTGACAACCGTGCAAATCGCAGCCTTAAATACCGATGCCTTTGCGGGACTGACGACCGATCAAATTGTCGCGCTGTCATCAAAGCAGGCTGCCGCACTGACAACAAGTCAGATTGCAGCACTGAGCACGGATCAATTGCTTGTCCTTGAGACGGTCGATCTCGCTTCCCTCAGCACGGCCGGAATTGCAGCGCTCAACAGCACGCAAGCTGGCGTATTGTTGACCAGTCAAATTGCCGCGCTGACGAGCAAGCAAATTGTTGCACTGGCAACAGATGCCATAGCGGCGCTGTCAACTGATCAGATTGTTGCGCTCACAACAACAGAAGCAGCCGCTCTGACAACAACGCAGGCTGCCGTATTGACAACGGATCAAATTACCGCGCTCGAAACCACCGATTTGGCCGCTCTCAAAGCGACCAATATCGCGATATTAAGTACAGAGCAGATTGCGGCCATGTCGACGGCGCAAATTGCAGCATTTACGACGCTGCAGATTTCATCGCTTTCAACAGATGCCATCGCCAGTCTATCAACGGATCAAGTCGTCGGACTAAGCACAAGTCAGTCTTATGCTTTGACGACGTCGCAGATCGCCGGATTAACGACCGATCAAATCGCGGTCATGGAAACCGCCGATTTGGCGGCGATTCGCACCACAGGTATGGCCGCCTTATCGACCGATCAAGCAAGCGCGCTCTCAACGGCGCAATTTGCATCACTCACATCGCGCCAAGTCTCAGCTCTATCAACCGATGCGATTGCCAATCTGACGACAGATCAAATCGTCGCCCTGACCACCGCCCAAACGGCGGCACTGGCAACCAAGCAAATTGCAGCGCTCACGACAGCGCAAATCGCAACACTCGAAACGGCTGACCTCGCAGCGCTCTCAACGGCTTCGATCGCCGCGCTTTCAACCGATCAGATTGCAAGCTTCAGCACAACGCAAGTGAGTTTGTTATCAACCAGTCAAATTCGTTCCATGCTTACGGAACAGATCTCCAATCTAACAACCGATCAAATCATTGCCTTCACCACTTCACAAGCGGCAGCATTATCGGCATCACAATTCAAATATCTCTCTACTGACCAAATCGCTACACTTGAAACCGCCGATTTAGCAGCGATTTCATCGTCCTCAATTGCCTCTTTGACATCGGTTCAAGCGGCGGCTTTAACGACCTCACAAATCCAAGGTTTAACGACAAAGCAAATCAGTGCGATTAATACCTCGGCTGTGACTGCACTTTCGACCGATCAAATCGTAAGCCTCACAACCGCTCTGACAGCTGCTTTGGGCACAGCTCAGATTGCGGCTCTTACAACCGCGCAAATCGCCGCCTTTGAAACGGAAGACCTCGCCTCGATCAGTCAAACCGGCGTTGCGGCTCTGACAACAACACAGATCACGTCACTCGATACGACCCAAATCGTGGCGCTCTCGACGCTCCAAGCCGCCGCGCTGACATCCGCACAAATAGCGGTTCTCACAACGGCGCAAGTTTCGAATTTTGAGACAACGGATCTCGCACAGATTTCGTCATCCGCAATCGCGGGCATGACGACCGAACAAATCGTAGCCCTTTCGACGGCGCAATTCGCAGCCTTGAAGACCCGTCAAATCGCAGCTCTTGGAACAGACGTGGTCAGCGCGTTCTCGACTGATCAAATCGTCGCGCTGACGACCGAACAAGCGCGCGCATTGACAACGACACAGATGCTTGCGCTGAGCACCGTACAAATCGCTGCCTTTGAAACAGCAGACATTGCATCACTTCGCAATACCGCCTTTGCCGTCATTAGTACCGAGCAGACGGCGGCATTATCCACCGCGCAAATCAATGCTTTGACAACGCGCCAAATTCTAAGCTTTGCGACAACGGCACTCGCTAGCCTCTCGACCGATCAGATTGTTGCTTTGTCCACCGCACAGGCCTCATCACTATCGGCGTCTCAGGCAAGCAGTCTCACCACAGCGCAAATCACCGCGTTTGAAACCACGGATATCGCCGCGCTTAATACGGCAGCGATTGCAGCCCTGAGCACGGATCAGAGCAATAGTCTTTCGACAGATCAAGTTGCTGCACTAACAACGGCCCAAATCAATGCTTTGACAACGGATGTCGTCGCAGCGTTGACCACGGCCCAAATCGTCTCTCTATCGACAAATCAAGTTTCGGCGCTCACCACGGCTCAGGTCGGCGCGCTGGCAACCAGTCAGATTTCCGTTCTTGAGACATCCGAAATCATGGCCTTGTCGTCCGCCGATATTGGCGCATTGAGCACAGACCAGATGGCGGCACTCTCAACCAGTCAATTTGCTGCTCTTAAAACAGCTCAAATTGCAGCGCTCACGACAACCCAAATCACATCGCTATCGACTGATCAGATTGTCGGCCTGACGACGGCACAAGCGGCTACGCTTTCAACCGCGCAATTGCTTGCCCTTTCAACCGATCAGATCGTTTCGCTTGAAACGGTTGATTTGGCCGCATTGAACACATCATCAATAGCGGCCTTGTCGACCGATCAGGCAGGCGCGCTGACAACGCAGCAGATTGCATCACTCGCAACACGTCAAATCAATGCGCTGAATACATCGACCATCGCGAATCTTTCGACCGATCAGATCGTTGCACTCTCAACGTCACAGGCGGCGGCATTGACCACCGCGCATATTGCTGCCCTCAGCACCGACCAGATCGCAGCGCTTGAAACGAGCGACCTCGCCGCGCTCTCAACCAATGGCATAAGCGTCATCAGCAATATCCAAATCGGCGTCTTGTCGACACAGCAGATGGTAGCCTTGAAGACGGCTCAAATTGCGGTTCTGTCGACTGCGGCACTTGCGACACTGTCAACCGATCAGTTGGTGGCCCTCACAACCACACAAATCAAAGCACTGACCACCACTCAAGTGCCGGCTTTGACAACGGAACAAATTGCGGCACTTGAAACGGTTGATATCGCGGCGCTTTCAACCGCGTCCATTGCAAGTCTTGGCTCCAATCAAACGGCAGCTCTGACAACCAATCAAGTAACGGCCCTTAAGACCACGCAGATCACGGCCATGACAACGGGCCAGATCAGCAGTCTTTCAACCGATCAAATTGCCGCATTCTCGACCGCACAGGCAGCTGTCTTGTCAACATCGCATGTTGCGGTTCTGTCATCCGATCAAATCGGCGCTTTGAGCACAGATGCCTTTGCCGCACTCTCATCAAACGCCATTGCGGTGCTGACGACAGACGCGATTGCCGCTTTGACAACCGGTCAAGTCGTTGCTCTTTCCTCGAAGCAGGTTGCGGCTTTGACAACGGATCAAGTGGCAACACTGACAACCGATCAAATTGCAGCATTTGAAACAACCGATCTTGTAGCGCTCAGCACAAGTGACATCGCAGCCTTCAGCAATGATCAAGCATCTGCGCTCTCGCTTGATCAAATAGCATCTTTGAAAACAACCCAAATTGCAGCTTTGTCAACATCGGCCATTGCCGCCCTATCGACGAGCCAAATTGAAACGCTGACCACAAGTCAGATTTACGCACTGACAACAAGCGCCATGAGCGCCCTATCGAATGATCAATTGGTTGCGCTATCAACCAATCAAGCCGCCGCTCTGACAACCGCTCAGATTCTCGTTCTGTCAGCGGATCAAATCGGTGCGCTTGAGACCGACGATTTCGCAGCCTTGACCAGCAATGCTGTTGCCGCGCTTTCAACAGATCAGATCGTGGCGATGACGACTGCGCAAGTCGCAGCCATGAAGACGGGCCAGATCGCTGCGCTCTCAACAGCGCAGATCAGCGCCCTGACCATTGATCAGCTGCCACAATTGTCAACGAGCCAACTGGCGAAATTGTCCAGCAGTGCGATGGCGAACCTGTCTGACACGCAAATTCAGGCCTTCACAACCACGCAATTGGCGAGCCTGAAGACGGCGCAAATCGCCGCGCTTTCAACGGCCGCGATTGCCGCCTTGTCGACGAGCCAAATTGTAGCGTTGAGCTCCACCCAGGTTGCTGCACTGACATCGACACAAGTGAGCGCGCTAACAGGCGATGAAATCGCCGCGTTTGAAACGACAGATTTGGTGAAACTCTCGACATCGGCCATCGCCGCCTTGTCGGGCGATCAGGCCTCCTACATCACAAACACGCAATCGATCGCCATGACGACCGCGCAGATCGCGGCCCTGTCTACAACGGCTGTTGCATCCTTGACGACCAGCGCGCTCAGCGCTTTCTCGACAAGCCAATTGCACGCGCTGACATCCTCTCAGGTCGCAGCGCTCACCGGTGACCAGACAGACGCGCTCACCACAAGCCAACGGAATGCGCTGATCTAGGACATCGATCGCAGATAATTTAGAGCTGATTTATTCGATCATCGTCTCGATTGAGCGTTGATATGCGTGAATCATATCTTCATAAGGAAAATATTTTTTTTGCTTTAATGGTTCCAAAAAATTCAGCTTAAGATCATCACCGAAATTTTTATCACATTTAAATTCACTGTTGGCTTCAGAGACATTCGCACCAACCAAATAACCGAGCGTCTGAATGTCATCTTTATCAGACACCGTGAGCGCGCGGCGGGTTCCCCATTTTCTTGCCAAGCTAAAGGCTTCAATGACGTTGTTCTTATTGGTAAAATTGCCTTTGGACGAAATTTCTTCAAGTTTATTGAGGATTAAATTCAATTTCATATGGAGGTTTATTGTTTCTTTTTTTGTAATATTTGCGCCCGTCGTATCGGAGGGAAATTTTGATGGAACCGGGCGTTCGCGATTGAGGCGGCTTTCGTATTCTTGCCAAAAATAATCTTCTTATTTTTAGGAAAATTCGAGAGGCAGAATTACAATTTTACACCCAAACTCTTCATAAAATCCGATGATATTCGCAAGATTAAAATTATTCAGTACCGTTGTCCGATGGTCGTTCTTAAATTCTTCCAATGCGATTGTACCGCCTTGTTTTATATATTGAGAATATGAGCTGATAATCCAATCTTTTGGATTTCTGACAATAATAAAAACAGTTTCAGCAAAAGGCGCCAATAATTTGGCAAGTGATTTTTGTTTTAATGGAATATATTCTGCGAATGTAGGCTGATTCAAAAATGAAAATATCATCCCTTCACATGACAAAACTTGATGGCGTTGTAATGTCGGTGTTGGGATAGGAAGATTGAATCGTTCAATTTGATATATAAATCGTTCAAAATCTTCATGACAATCTATGATGATATCTTGGATTTTTTTGTAACATTTTTTAGGCTGATGAATTCATAATTATTTGAGTCACTCCATACTTTCTGTAAAGAAGTTGAGAGACATTTTCCTAATCCGATATGCAATAACGCTTTGGACATTGATACACTCACTTACGCAAACTTGATTTATTGATACATCTACAAAAGCATAAAAAATCAGACGCTCATCGCCGCCTACCCTGTTCTTAATCAGATCGTGTCATCTGAGGACCGTAATCGAAAACCGCGACAGAGCCCGAACGGAGCCTGTTGAGAGACCAAGCCTATCGTCTGAATGGTTAAAGAAAGTATGTTCCCGTTGTCCGACACGGGCCTGACGGAGGACGTCGCGCGTGCTGATTTCTCATGGAGAGGCAATCAGCGTTATCTTAGAACTTCGTTGCCGACAAAGGCGTCCCAGTGCTTCTAAACGGAAGACTTGCCGCTTGCTTTTTGCGCGCGGACAAATTGCGGCATGTTGACCGAATCTTGGTTCGGCTCGCCATCGCTTGAACCCCGAGACTTCAACGCAGCACTCCCGCCTTTCGGCCTCATGCGCAAGATGAGGGCGGAGCCCCGACTGATCGCGCACGTGTCACCCCGACGTCACACGTCATCACTACAACTAAAACGTGTGTTAACTAAAATTGCACACATCTTTGACGTGTCCCAATAAATTGCCTATGCTTCTGGTTGTGGAAATCGAGTGATTTCCCCGTTTTTCTCTCTTGGTCGGGTCGTTGACCTAAAAAGGTGCCGTTCATGCGGAAAATCATCGATATTCTGTGGAAACGCGACGCCGAGATGCCCAATCTCGCTGCGGGGCAAGCCGCTGAAGCCGCTTTTGCGCTTTTGGATGCCGCCGAGACCAAAGAGGAAGAAACCCTAGCCGGGCTCGATTCGGTCCAAAAACTGGGTCAGGAAAACGAATCACTCCGCCTCCTCTTCCTGGAAGCGCAGCGCAAGGTCGATGAGCTCGACAAGCTGAGATCCGGCTTTTACGCCATCAGCGAGCCGCTAGAGCGGAGCCTGCGCAGTCACGAAACAATCAAGGTCGAGAATGCCGGCCTGCGGTCGGGCCTTGTCGAGGCGCGCGGCGTCATCACGCTTCTGCGCAACGAAATCGCCAGCTTCGAGCGGCGCGTCGATGAATTGCAGAATGAGCGCCTTTCAATCGCCCAAGACATTCGTCTGGCGCGTGAAACCATTTCCGGACTTGAAACCATCAAGGCGGAACAAGAAGATGAACTGACCGAGGCGCGCAGCCGCTTGCTCGAATTCGAGCGGCAGATGATGCATGCTGAGGAATATCAACGCTCGCTCGAGTCCGACCAGCAGGTCGCTCGCGACATGATTGTCACCAAAGACACGCAAATCGCCCAATTCAATGCGGACATCACGCGGTTGAATGAATCGATTGCGATGCTCGAAGGCGAAAATGCGAATCTGTCGCAATCGCTTGCCGGCCGCGTGGATGATTTCAATCGCGTCGCGCGCCGTCTCGCAGAGGCAGAGAATGAGCTTGAGGCCACGAAGAACCGCCTCAACCATACACGCCAATTGCTCAACGAAACAAAGAATGAGCGTAAGGCCCTCGCCGATCAGATCGATGAAATCACCGCACAAACACAGGCGGAAAAGATTTCACTCAATATGAAGATCGATGCCTTGCAATCGCGCGCATCATTGGGCGAACGCCTTCTGACTGAAGCCCGCAATGGTCTCATCGCCAAAACCGATGAATTGCGCCTTGCTGAGCGCCGGATCGTCGAAAACAATGTGGCGGTCACCAGCTTCGAGCAACGGATTTCGAAACAAAAATCGACAATCGATGGCCTTGAACGTCAGGTGCGCGAGCTTGAACAGTCCCGTGTGACCTTGATTGAGCGTGCCAATTCGCTCACCAAGAATCTGAAAGCACGCGACACCGCACTCGCTAAGCTTGATGATCGTATTCCTGTATTGATGGGTCGTATTGACCAACTCGAAAATCAGGCTGAATCGAATCGCGCCACCTATCAGTCGCGTATTGACGAATTGACGGCCGCGCTTGAAACCGAACGCATGGCGCGTGCGGTTGCGGAAGGCGCGCTCGAGGCTGCCCGCAAAGAGCGCAGCGCGCTCCAACGCGAGCTTATTCGCTCCGAAGGCGCACCGCGGATTACCGAAGTGGCCGATACGGTCCTCGATCTGTCTGGCAAGCTGACGCCATCAAACAATGCGGATGGGACGAACGGCTAAGGCCGTTGTCCCATCGGGATGAAAATCTCAATTTTACAAGGCGTTACGGGGGAAATTACATTGTCCCCGATCAAAAAAATTTTTGTTGTGAGCGCCGATCGCCCCCTTAACAAATCGGAAACTTCTGCTGCATAGTGTTTTGGTACCTTGGGTGTGGGTGCCGTCGAGGCATGAAGTAGTTCGATGTATACGGTCGCAGAAAAAAGACGCCGCAGTGGACGCGTGTATTACGTTGTCTATCTGGGCAATCAGGTCGTCTTGATGACCTACCACCGCCATACGGCCATGGCTTATCTTGAATTAAACAATCAAACGACCTCGGCAGCTTGACCACGTCGACCCTTCCGCAGCTTTAAGCGTCCGTTCTTTAGAAGGTTTGCGTGCGCCACCCCGGCCGACCCGTTGCAATTTCCTCTCTTAGCCCGTCATATGGGTACCAACTAAAAATCATTCGGGGAGGCCACAATGCCAAAAGCCTATATCATTTCTTGCTATCGCGAGGTCAAAGACGCTGATCGTCTTCAGGCTTACGCAAAGCTTGCCGGACCGGCCATCATCGCTGGCGGCGGTACATTTCTGGCACGAGGCACAGCGGCGCGGGCGATGGAACAAGGCGTCAAAGACCGGACCGTCATCATCGAGTTTGAATCGCTTGAAAAGGCAATGGCCGTTTATGACAGCGCGCCTTACCAAGAAGCGATCCGTGCTTTAGGACCAGACGCAGTCAATCGCGATATGCGGGTCGTCGAAGGCGTATAGGTTTCATGCGCTTTATTGCGCGAGCACCGTGATGCTGATCCGCCGATTGCGCGGATCAAGCGGATTATCCGGATAATACGCTTCGCGATCGGCCACACCTTCAATCTTGACGAAGCGCTTCTCATCAATGCCTTCGCCCATAAGATAACGCCGCGTTGAATCCGCGCGTTGCGCTGACAGGCGCCAATTGTTCATCTTGTCGTTTTGGTTATAGCCGAACCCGTCGGTATGGCCACGAACCGACACTTTGTTCGGCAAGTTCTTGATGGACGCGGCAACGCCGGCCATCACTTCTTGCGCTTGGGGTAGAAAATTCGTTGTGCCAATCGCAAACATCGCAAAGTCTGCTTGATCAATAATTTCGATCCGGAGACCTTCCTTGTCGCGCACAAACTTCATTTGGCCGGCGATTTTCTTAAGCTCAGGATTTTGATCCAGCGCCGCCTTCACATCCTGTTCGATTTTTTCAAACGACTTCGCATCCGCTTGCGCGGCAGCCGCTTTCTTCTCGGCTTCAGACAATTCCTTGCCTTCGCCAGCCTTGGCGTCCTTGCTGTCAGCCGCTTTGTCCGCTTTGCCCTCGCCTTCAAGCTCACCCGATTTGGCAAGACCACCCTTATTGTCACTCTCCGGCGTTTTCACGCCCGTGCCTTCGTCAGGCGTTGAGCCTCCAGCCTTCTTGCCTTCGCTCGTTCCCGATTTGCCGACGCCCTCATCATTTTGATCGGTGCGGGTCTGCACGCCTTCCGGCGCCTTGTTGCGATCGGTCGACTCGGTCGATGCGACAGGCACAACCGTTTGCAAGGTGCTGTTGGCAACCGCCGCTTCGGGAAAGCCATCCCGTTCGGTCGCAACATGGCCAGCCATGAATCCGTTTGTTCCGGTTTGATCGGACAATTGCAACAAGCTGGCCTTTTGCCGAAAATATTCGCCAATACCTTTGCGCCGTTCGGCATTCGTTGAGCCGAGCAACCACATCAACAAAAAGAACGCCATCATGGCGGTCATCATGTCGGCAAGCGCAATCTTCCACGCGCCGCCATGGCCGCCGCCATGCCCGCCAGCAATCTTCTTGATGATGATTTCCGGTTTCGGTTCGCCGTCGGCTTTGTCGCTCATTGGATCGCTCCCGTCACAGGCGGAACGGTCTTTTCACCATCGCGAAACAGAAGCGTCATGCTGATCCGACGATTGCGAATATCGAGCGCATCTTGGGGATTATAGGGTTCGGTATCGGCCACACCTTCAACGCGCGCGATCTGACCTTCAGGAACACCGGCTTTTTGCAAAAGCTGGCGTGTGCTTTCCGCGCGCTCTGCAGACAAAAGCCAATTGTTCATCTCGCTATCGAGCGCATAGGCAAGGCTATCTGTATGGCCACGGATCACAACATCATTAGGCATTTGCGATATGGCTTTAGCGAGCTCGGCAATCAAAGCCGATGCACGCGGCAGAACGCGTGTCGTGCCGACCGAGAACATCGAAAAATCAGCTTTGTCGACGATCTCAATGCGCAAACCATCTTTCACTTTTACGAACTGAACTTGATCCGCAATTTTGGAGAGATTTGAATCTTTTGAAATCGCTTCTGTGACCTGCTTTTGCAGAGCATCGAAATTTTTCTGATCCAGTTCAGCGGCTGCTTTTTTGGCGGCCTCATCGGTTGTGCCACCGGCTTTTTTGGTGGATGCACTTTCGCCGCGTTTGCCTTGCCCCTCTTGAGTATTGGTATCCGAGGCTTGCGCACCGACATCGCTGTCATCAACGAGACCACCTTCCGATGGCCCTTTAGCCATGCCGGAACGTCCTTCGCCTTCTTTGTTTTTACCATCGGGCGAGAGCGGGCCATCGGGGCCTTCATCGCGATCATTGCCCCCTGTGGCCTGCGTGGGCGGCATCACATTCGCAACGCTGGTTTGATCCACCGCATCGGGCAACCCTTCCGGGCTGATCATCGAACGACCACCAAACACGCCGTTTGAACCGGCATTGCTGCCCATCTTCAAGAGCGGAGTTTGTTTGAAATAATCCGCGATGGATTTGCGCGCGTCCGTATTGGTTGAGCCCAACAGCCACATCAACAAGAAAAACGCCATCATCGCGGTCATCATATCGGCAAGCGCAATTTTCCATGCGCCGCCATGGCCACCGCCATGCCCACCAATATGTTTTTTGATGATAATCGGCGCCGGCTTTTCGCTTTCGCTTTCCGACGCCTTATCCTTCTCTGACTCCTTCTTGGCGGCCATGCCTCATGCGCCTCTTATTTTCCGCGCAGGCCGTCGAAGACTTCACCGAAATCAGGCTTATTGGCATGGCTTGAAATACCCGCGCGCGCCGCTTCGATGACGAGCGGTTGCGGATGACCATGAAGCGTCGCAACGATCAATTGCTTCACAACAAGATAGATCTCGCTGTCTTCATCAATCACTTGCTTCAAACGATTGCCAATCGGTTCGATCATGCCATAGGCCAACAACACGCCCATGAACGTACCGACGAGCGCCGAACCAATGAGCGCACCCAGAACAGCCGGCGGTTGATCGATCGCGCCCATGGTTTTCACGACGCCCAACACGCACGCAACGATGCCGAGCGCCGGACACGCACCAGCGGTAGCCGCGAGTGCTTCAACGGGTTTCATTTCATGATGGTGATGCGCTTTGAGCGCCGTATCGAGCACTTCCTCAACCGCATAGGGATTGAGATTGCCGGATGAAATGACCATCAAACGGATCGTATCGGTGATCATGTGGATCAGCGTGTGATCCTTCATGAGCTTCGGATATTCACCAAAGATCGGGCTGCCTTCTGGGCTTTCGACATGCGATTCGAGAGCGACTGGGCCGTCGACGCGCAGAATCTTCAAGAGCTTTGAGACCAGGAAGATTGTGTCGAGATAGTCCTGCTTTTTGTATTTGGGGCCACCAAACACTTTGCCGAAGCCACCGGCGACACCTTTAATTGTGTCCATACCGTTGCCCACCAACATAGCGCCCACAGCCGCGCCCCCGATGGTAGCAAGCTCTGACGGTGCCGCATGGATAACCGGCTCAAGATTGCCGCCATGGAGCACGAACACGCCGAACACGCACCCGAAAACGACCACAAGGCCAACGATACTAAACATATAAAGCCCCACTTCACTCGGTAACTAACCCCGACAGGTTTATCCCATCGACAGACACCGACGCACAACTAAAGGCTGCGCAATCCTATTTAGCGCAACCCTAACAAGAATTATGCCATTATTGTGTTAAGTCCAGCGGAATAGAGGAGAAAAAGACCGTTCCTCTGCGCCTATTGGGTCCCGTCAGCCCTCAGAACCAGTCACTTTTGGTAAAATGAGGTCAAAAATTGGCGCAAATTCCACTTCATTGGCCGGTGTCCACTCCTCCGGCTTGAGGGGCGAGACATTCGCGCGCATGCCGTAAACATAGGCGACAAAGGCCTTGGATGCCTTGTAGACGCGGAGCTTGTCATATTCCTGGCCCTTTAACAGGCTGCGGAACAACGGCTTTTTGTTGCGCTTGGTATCGGGCTTCTCGAAATTGCAGACATAATACTGATAGGACTGAAGCAAGAGGTCCACATCGGAAATATCAACGGACGCGATGAATTTCAGCGTGTTTTCGATAAAACGGATGATGTCATCCGTCATCATCTCCAAATCATACAGCGGCGCCAAAGCTTGCGCATAGATATTGGCAATGTCTTCTGCCGTCGCATCAATGGCCAAAAACTTTCGAACGGCCTGAACTGCCGTTAGCTCGAACACATAAAGTGGAGGTGTGTTGGTGGCAGCCATACCCGATACCTAATGTCTCCGCCCCGCCTAAGGTGCTTTCCCGGATCGAAACTTCTCAATCCAGGCCGAGGCGCGATCCTGCGCCTTTGCAGCATCGGTCACGGCGAGCTTCTTGGTCAGCTCGTCCCTCCTCTTCCGCGCGAGGGGATCACCGACTGCAACCGCAAGGCTAGTCCAATAATACTCTTCAACCGCATTTTCAAATCCAAAGTCGGGTGAATAGGACTTGGACATGGCGAATAATGCCGGATTAAAGCCGCCCTCTGCGACCTTTTGTAGCCTTTGCCGACACCAATCGAGTACTTTCGGCCAATTAGGGGGGGCGACGGAAGACAGCATCAGCTTACGCGCGGCAAAGGCCTTTTCATGGCCCGAAAGTGCCGCCAGCGTCGTCCATTTCAGCGCTTCTAGGTAATTCTGCGTGAGGCCCACGCCGTGCCAATAAAAAAGACCCAGTCGAAATTGCGTTTCGATATTGCCGGCATCGGCCGCTTCACGGGCAAACTTAACGGCCGTATCGAAATCCTTTGCAAGGATCATCGCATCTAGCTTGGCAACCGGATCGTCGGATGCGCGGGAAGGCCCGGGCGCCGCAAGGATCCCTGCGGCCACAACCATGATAACCAACCACTTGACCATATCGATACGCAACCTGGGTCCCAACGCCGTTTCGATTCGCACCATAGACAGAGCCTTGCCCAAGCGAAAGGGAGGCTTTGCTTCCATGGTGCCATCAAGAACGGTCCGCAACGACCCGTCTTTAGGTCTCAAGCGTCAAGGCAGACCCACCTTTCGGCGGATCTGCCTTGTTATCGGTCATATGATGCGATCTTCAGGGCTTGGCGGTTGTTGCAGCACCCGTTCCCGCTGCGCTGACGCCCGAAACACCGGCGATCCCTGCGCCCTGTCCCGTCGTGGCACCCGCCCCGGCACCCGCCGCGCCTGTTCCGGTGGAAGCCGCGGTCGATCCAGCCGGCGAACTCGTTGCCTGTGACGCTGACGCCGCTTTGGCACCCGCATCGGCCGCAAGAGTGGCATTGGCCGTATGAGCAGCTCCTGCAGCATCAGCGACTGCGGCAGCAACCGACGGATTTGTGTTGGCCGGCGTTGATCCGGTTGTTGGCGCAGAGGTCACGGCAGGCTTTGTTCCTGCATCCGAAGATGCAGCCGGTTGCTCCGCTTTTTTGTGATCATGCGCGGTATGATTTTTCTCACCATGCTGTTCCGATTGCGCTGTTGGATTTTCCGACGAAGACGTTTGGCCGTGCGGCTTTGAGTCCTTCATATCCTTATTCGAGTCAGGCTTTGGATCATGTGACACTGATGGGTCAGTGGGAGCCGATGTCACACCCAGCGGCGTATTCGTCTTTGCAATGCTCACGCCTTCACCAAGTGCTGCGGATTGGCTTTTTTGCGGAGCCTGCGCTTGTGCAGCACCCTCCCCTCCCGCCACTGCACTGGCAGTGGTCGGCGATGAGGGATGCGGTGTTGATCCCGCGTCAGCCGGTGTCGTTGAAACCGCGACACCGATTGCATTGGGCTCTTGTGTTGTTCTACCCCGATCGAGATGACGACCACCCATGCGGGTTTCAGCCGTTATCGTAATCGTTTGAACAATATCCACCGGCGCAGTTCCCTCACCCGGTCGTGTTGCAACAACCGTAAACGCCGCTGTTGCACCGCCCGATTGTACTCCAGCAAGCGCGTGACTCGTATCCGCCTGAGAGCTTGCAATCGTCTTTGAGCCCGAAAGCGTCACAGCACTTAAAAGAGCATTTGACCCAGCGGACGATGACAAAGCCGCAGTGGTCGTTGCTGAAACACGATCAACCGATGTGAGTGGCGCGCTTGGTGTGCTTGGTCCTACTGGGTGGGCTACGTTTGCATCAGTCACCATAGGCTCGGATGCCATCTCACCTTGGCCCGCATGATGCTCATGACGATGGTCATGATTTTTCTGATCATGCGACCCTTGATCAGCACTCGTCATGTGCGGCGATGAGTCATGCGCTTGATGGGAAGGCGAAGGAGTGGTCGTATTAACAACAACCCCGATGAACTGACTGACCTGAACGACTTGACCCGCTGTTGGCGTTGGTAAGTTCGATTCAAACGCCATAGCAAGTCCAACGCTCTGACCTGACCCTGTTGCGACCGCATGACCCAAACCGGTGGTCACATAAGTCCCCGCAACGGCGCCGCCAATCGCAAGCAATGTCGTTTGACCATTGGTCGCAACGCCCACACCGACTCCATAAGTCAGATTTGCTCCGATCGCATTACGCCCGGAAAGACCGACACCAAATCCATCGCAACCCGGCCAACCTAGTCCCATACGAAAGGTCACCGAAATCGATTGATTAAGCACCACGCGACCTGGGGTCGGAGGTGGTGGTGGAGGTGGCGGCGGGGGAGGTGGAGGCGGCGGTGGTGGCGGTGGTGGATCTGGTGGTGGCGGCGGTGGTGGTGGCTTTGGGTCCGAAGAACCATCACTTTTCACTTTTAACACGACATTATCGGAACAGCGCGTGTTCAATCGCTCGAAAGAATGATCAAAGGCAGGTCGGGATTCAGAACATTTTTTGGATTCGATGATCGGCTTTGAATGCGACGCCGTTGCACTGAAGAAAACAAAACTCAGCGGAAGAAATACGCCCGCAACACGGATTGAAAATCTGGAAAGAGTAAACATCGCAATGCCTTTATGACGAAGGCAAAACGATCAATCGGCAACACCTGTCCGATGACGCTCGCGGTGCGCGCGCGCCTGATCAATTTGCCAGAGGGGGAAAGAAGCCGGCCCCTAGGGGCCGACCGGATTTACGAGGCTCTGCGGTTAAGGAGCCGCTGTTGCAGAAGCGCTTCCCGCCCCTGCTCCAGCACCGCTGGCCGATTGACCGGGTGTCGATGCAGTGGTTGCAGATCCAGCTGCGCCTGACGCTTTTGAACTTGAAGCGGCATCATTGATTTGCGTATGCGCCGATCCATTGGCACCCGAAAGCGACACGGCCTGTCCATTACCCATGGTCAGAGTTTGTCCACCCGATTGACCTTGCGCCGTCGATGAGCCGCGCCCCAACGCTATATTCGTCGGATTGCTATGGCTGGCCGCACCCGACAGTCCAGCGCCCGATCCTCCGGCTGCCGAAGCCGATGCCGTATCCGTTGATCCGGCAATCGCATAAGAGCCTGCAGCACCGGCTCCCATTGCGCCGGTTGTACCCGTCGTTGCGATGCCTGTTGCTGTTCCATAACCAGTCGACGCTGCAAAATTGGGCTGCGAAGATCCAGCCTGCGCCGTCAAGCCTGAAGCAAAGAGAGCAACACAAACAAAGCCCGCATAAGCACCAGTCCGCATTAATTTAGGTGATGTGAAGTCAATCATCACTTTAGCTCCTTCGAAATTGGCAATGAGATGAGACTGCAACAGCGCAGTAGATTGATCGGCCATGCGAACTTCGCATCCGGTCCGAAGACCGGATGCGAAACCGCTAAGGCGTAGTGATCAGAGACCACCCGCCGTTGCATTGCCGCCGCCACCAGCGTGGCTCGAGCCGGAAGCGCTGCCGCCATTGGCTGCACTCACAGTCGAACCCGAAATGCCGCCACCGCCTGCGAAGGTCATCGTGCCGTAGCCGCCCGATGAAGCACCGGCAACGCCAAGACCCGCGCCACCAGCCATGGCTCCGCCATTACCATCGGTTGTTGAGGATGCATGCGCACCGCCGCCGGCATTGGTATCAGCTGCATTTGCTGAAGAGGATGTCACATTCGTGCCGCCAGCACCGGCTTTACCACCAGCACCTGCAGACGAGCCGGCACTGCCGCCAGGAGCGCTGCTTGCCGACGTGCCGACCATGCCGCCACCAGCAGCGATGCCGGCCGCATAGCCCGTTTGCGCGTAACCGAGACCACCAGCGGCATTGCCGGCGATGGCGCCCGATGTGCTACCCGATCCATTGGTCCAGCTATTCGTGTGGTTGCCAGAATGACCGCCACCGTAAGAGGTGCTGATATTGAGGCCATCAGCCGATGCGCCGGTTGCTGCAAAGACACCCAAAACGAGTGTCGTCGCTGCACCAGCCAGAAGAAGTTTTGAACGAGAAACGAAACTGCGCGACATGAAGATCTCCATTGTTGAGACAGCCGCCCTCGATCCCGAAATTGATTCAGGTCAATGCCGAACTGTCAGAGGTCGATTGGAATTACTCTCAGTTGACTGGGCAGATCGGGATGAGCCCAAGCTGCCTTGCTCGGATATAGCTTGAACGAGGGAGCCCGACATGATGGGTCGAGTTCGTAATTTAAGTTCCGATAGGGAAAATACATTAGAAACTAATTTTGATCGAAATAATCCACGCGACTGATCAAAAAAGGATCGTTTTACGTTTTTAAAAAATTCGGCTACGATGGCCAGTGTTAGGAGTATAGGTCATGTACAAAGTCAGCGTTGTCATTGTATTTTTTTTATCTCAAATGTTTTTCACATCCGCTTTTGCCTTTGAAGATCGGCGCAGCGTTGAGATCTTACTGAATGGTTGCCGCTATCAGGCATTAAGGCCTGCGCCTGTTCAAGATTCAGAATGGGAAGCCGCTTTTCAATGTCGTGATGCTTTGCGTATTGTCATCGCCAATGGTCCAAAGCAACCCAGTTTTATGGCTGCCTGTGTTCCAGACTCGATTCCCGAACATGAGATTGCTCGCGCTCTTGTGAAAGTTCTTGAGCGCAATCCCGAACGGTATAAAGAGCGGTTTGATATTCGCGCCGCAACCGCCTTGCACGAAGTGTGGCCGTGCCCATAATTCAAAACCCTTCAACCGCGCAATCACGCCCTCACTCAGGCGTTGATCAATCCAAGATTTCTTAATTGCGTCGTCAAATCTTCGCGCTGAACCAAATCTGCAATATCTGTGGCATCAACCGTAAATTGCGCAATCTGCCCCTTGCCCGCCAATGCCGAGACAGTACCCAATTTGGGGAAGAAATAAGGTGGTGGGGTTGTTCCTAACGGAGTCAATGGTGTTCCGAAATCAGAGCCTGTGGCGGAAATCGTCATTGGTTGCAATGATGGACCCAAACCAACAGAGTCGAGCGCACTCGAAAAGGCAGCGGATTGGTCAATAGACAACGTCGCCTGCGTGGTGCCGCCCGATACCGTACTGGCTGAAACAGACTTCAAAAGACCTGCTTTCGATACGGTTTGAAGACGTGCGAGAACAGCCGTTTGATCAGCCGTCGTCGACGGCACAAGATTATCAATCGTATCGGCGATCGTCAGCGACATCGGATATTCGGAAAGGTCAGCATCACGAAGTTGGGTTTGAATGGTCGTGATGTCAGACGCGGTAATGCTCGATGATGCAACCGGATTGATCGAACGCAATTTACCATCAGATGCCAATTTTTGAAGATACGCAATCTGATCCGAAATGTCCGTCGATGATCCCGATATTTCAAGCCCCGACAATAATTTGTCGAGCACATTTCCTTTACCGGCATTGATGGTCAATGTACCCGACCCATCAGACGAATAGACCGACGAAAGCGCGTTGATGTCGAGTGCGGATGTTGCGCGAATTCCGTTGATTTTTGCATTCAGCGCTGAATGGTCAGTCGGCGTCAAATCGATATTCAAGACATTGCTCGCCGTGTCTGTCACACGGAACGCATTGACGACATTCAAAATCTTGCCATCCGGAACGGCCTCAATTGCAACAGCCTGCGCCGCATTCACATCACCAGTGATGGTAATCTTGCCAATCGTCGGAGCGCCCGCCGCAAAAAGATCATCGGCAGCGGCAAGAATGGCAGCCGCGGAATCAGACACTTCTAACGAATGAGCCAGCGTCGCATTAGGATGAACTTTGAGAAGGCTCCCAATCTGCTTGGCTTGCACGGCGCTGACAGGGCCCGAATTATCAAGCACAATTGTACCGGCATCATTCAGATAAATGCCCAAGGCTTTTGAATTACGCGCAATCTCGACCGAAGTGAGAGACAATTTTCCGGACGTTAGATCTGTAATTTGCAAGCTCTTGAGCTTATCGGCATCGGCCAATGCGCCAATGACTCCAAGATGCGAACGGAAATAGGCTAAAGAATTCGAGATATCAATGGGCGCAGCGGTTGTAGAGATCGCACCGAGCTTTCCTTGATCTGCCACTTTCTGGATATTCGACCCCAGAAACATAACCGAATCGATGCTGTCACGCACATTGACCTTTTTGACATTGCCATTCGCCGCGACCGCATTGACATTGCCTGCCGATACATCACGCACAGTGACTTGATAGTTTGTTTTGATTTTATCAAAAATAGATGAACCCGCCATCAATTGCGAATAAGTCAGCTTAAGTTCTGATGAGGTTTTGCTGGTTAATTGTACCGTGCCCAATGTTTTCGTATTCGCAAATTCATTAAGTTTAGACCAGACATCCGATTGCGAAATTTTCAACGGATCATCCGCAATGGTCACAGGCGCTGCCAGTTTTCTCATAAGATCCGGCGTGAAAGAATTGGCTTGCGCTGCAGAAATACGGTCCGTCGTTAAGGCAAAACTGTTTGCAGGAGATAATTTCGGAAGAAGCTTATTGAGCGCCTGCATCTGCGCATAATTGACTTTGATAACGGGCGCATCCGATGACGTGGTCACCGAATTAATGACGCCCAAATCAACAAGCTGGTTGAGTTTTTCGAGCTTGGCCGCATTGCTTGCCAAAGCAAGATTTGCGATCGGCTGCGTCAGAGCGAGATTAAAAGGCACCTTCAATGTAGACCGATTGGTCGCATCCAGCGCAATCGCTTCATCAAGCGATTTATTCGGCACTTGCGCTCGAAACAGCTTCGCGAGCGCGGATACATTGACCACGCTTGAGCTTTTAGAAGGCGTAGACGCGACCTTCGATGCGGCCGCCGACATCGCCGTCTTGGCCGCTAATCTATTGAGCGATGATGTAACCGAACCAACCATGCGATGGCCTTTTTTAACTGTCCCGGCCGTCGCCGGGCGTAGATATCCGAGACCTATCTTAGCAAGACCGATGCCACATAAGACTGAGCTGAAACACGCCAAAAACACCCGCTTTGATCGAAAAACATGTCAAAAATCGGCTAGTTTTTAAAATTTCCAATGTCAGATCGCCTAAATTGACAGGGATAGCCCGGTCGATCATAGCTCCTTGGGCAATCCGGCGGCGCGATCCACCCAAGGCAAACGCCGTTTTTCCTTTGATTTGAAATAGAATGCCAAAGCAATCCTCTTTCTCTGAACAACCGATCCCGCTCGGTAGCGGTCGCAAAGGTCTGCGGGGAACCGTGATTGCGGTGGGTCGCGCCGCCGGCACAATGCGTGACGAACCAGACTCCTTCACCGACGAGCTCGAACGGCGCTTGCTGGAAATCGGCTTTGTCGAGGGTGCCGATGTGGAAGTTCTGCATGAAGGATTTATCGGCCGCGATCCGATTGCCATCCGGGTGGATGACATGAGCGTTGCGCTCCGGCGGCGCGAGGCCAATGCCATCCTTGTGCGTCCGCTCACCACATCAACCCGCTCAAAATAAAGAGAACACGATCATGTCGAGCTGGCCAACGGATGCGTTTCGGTTTGCCCTTGTGGGCAATCCCAATTGTGGAAAGACCGCGCTCTTCAACACGCTGACCGGCAAGCGGCAAAAAGTGGCCAATTATCCCGGCGTCACGGTTGAGACCAAAAAGGGTCGCCTCATCACGCCATCCGGTCGCAAAATGGTCGCCATCGATTTGCCCGGCACCTATGGCCTGCGCGGCCGTAGCCCCGATGAGGCGGTCACCCGTGAGGCGATTATGGGAGAGATCGCGGAAGAACAAAAACCGGATCTGATTGTCTGCGTGGTCGATGCAACCAATTTGCGTTTGAGTCTGCGCCTTGCCTTCGAATTGAAATCGACCGGCATTCCGGTTCTTCTCGCCCTGAATATGATCGACATCGCCAAAGCGCGCGGCATTGAGATTGATATCGAAGGCCTGTCACGCGATCTCGATATGGTAGTCGTTCCAACCGTCGCCATCGATAAAGCAGGCATTGGCGATCTCGTCGCGGCTATTGATCACCACGCCGAGAACAAAGGCGTCGCACCGGTCACACAATGGCATGAGCAAAGCGCAGACGAGGTTCGTGCGGCTCACGCGCGCGTTCAAGCCATCATCACGCGGCATGTGAAAACACCCCGCAACGCCGATCGCTGGACGCGGCGTATCGATCAAATCTTGCTGCATCCGGTATTTGGTATTCTCATTCTGCTCGCCATTCTGTTTTTGATTTTCCAAGCCGTGTTCTCTTGGTCAAGCCCGGCGATGAATTTGATCAAAGATCTGTTCGAAGCATTAGGCGATACGATCAAAACTCATCTGCCTGATGGCATGTTGGCAAGCCTTCTGGCCGATGGTGTCGTGGCGGGCGTCGGCAGTGTGATTATCTTCTTGCCACAAATCCTTGTGCTGTTTTTCTTTATCATTCTGCTTGAGGATTTTGGTTATATGGCCCGTGCGGCCTTTCTGATGGATCGCATTGTCGGTGGTGTCGGTTTGCATGGCCGCTCATTCATTCCGCTTTTGTCGAGCTTTGCCTGTGCCATTCCCGGCATCATGGCGACGCGCGTGATTGATAATCCGCGTCAACGGCTTGCCACGATCATGATCGCGCCTTTGATGACCTGTTCGGCGCGTATTCCTGTTTACACCCTCATCATCGGCGCCTTCATACCCGATCACAGTTTGGCGGGCTTTATCAATCTGCGGGGCCTTGTGATGTTTGGTCTTTATGCGACCGGTATCATCGCGGCTTTCGCGGTGGCATGGGGCTTTCGCCATTTGGTCTGGAACGGCCAGAGCGAACCCTTCATCATGGAATTGCCGAGCTACAAATTGCCCGCGCTGCGCAGCGTCGCCATCAATGTGCTGCAACGCGGTTTTGTGTTTCTCAAACGGGCCGGCACCACCATTCTCTCGATGATGATTTTGATCTGGTTTTTGTCATCCGTACCCGGCGCACCGGAAGGTGCGACAGATCCGGCTATCAATTATAGTTTTTCTGGGATCATCGGTCAGGCGATCCAACCTCTGCTGGCACCCATAGGCTTTAATTGGCAGATTGCGGTGGCGCTTATTCCCGGTCTCGCCGCACGCGAAGTTGCCGTGGGGGCGCTCGCCACTGTTTATGCCTTAAGCGATAATGAGGGCGCGCTTGGTGCGACCATCGCAACACATTGGTCGCTTGCAACGGGGCTTTCGCTCTTGGCCTGGTATGTGATTGCGCCGCAATGCGCATCAACCATCGGTGTCGTGCGCCGCGAAACCAACTCGATCAAATGGCCCGTCGCAATGTTTGTTTATCTGATGGTCTTTGCCTATATCGCATCTTTTGCGACCTATCGCATAACGCTCGCCTTCACCGGATAAGGAAGCACGCGGTCATGACACTCGATACGGCTTTGGTCGGTTTGGCAGTGGCGGGTGCCGCGTTTTATCTTCTGCTGCCTTTGATCATACCCACTCATCTGCGCACGCAAATGGGGCATCGGCTTAGGGGCAAGCCAGCCCCTTGCGCAACCAATGCCACAACACAAGGATGCGGCATCGGATGCTCCGGCTGCGCTTTACCAAAACGCAAAGACGATCACGCGGCTTAACGTGTCAGCGGCAGCAAAGCGTCGCGGATCTCACGGGCCGAGCGACGCGCAATCGCGGCTGCTTCTTCAGCGGTCAAGATTTGATCGCGCTCCAACAAAACCAACGCCGTTGCGCGCGGATTATCGCGCGCCTGCGCGCCAATTCTTTGATCGGCTGAGGCCTCTTTTTGGTCACCACCATCAAGCGTTTCACCAAACAAGAGAACCATAATCGTCTTGCCGACGATGTTCATCAAAATCGAGAACAAGATCAACCCGGCAAACATGGTGAATGTGGCAACCACGCGTCCTAAGACTGTTGACGGATACATATCGCCGTAACCGGTTGTCGTCAGCGTCACAAGACACCACCACATCGCTGCTGGAATTGAGGTATAAAAACGCCGGTCTTCCGCAATTGGAATACCGCTGATCGGATCATGCGGAACATAGACTTGCGGTGCGTCACCGGGTTGCAATGCCGCATCAAGCGCAGCCTGACCTTCAGCAATCGTTTGCGCCGAATACAAAACACCCTCTGTGTAATACATGAGGCTGGAAGACATCATCACAATTGCAAACAGAGTAATGAGATAGATGTTCAAATTGATGATGAGCGGGTTACGCTTTTTGTTGATTTGCGTACCCAACATTTCCAAAGCCTGTCGGGCGAGTTTCAAAACACGCATTACACGAAGCACGCGCATCACACGCAGAACACGCGTGCCGCGCAAGGCTTGCGCATCGGCAAACAATAAGAGAGACGGGATGATCGACATCAAATCGACCAAACCCCAAAAACTGAAAACAAATTTCAGGCGTGGCTTTGCGAAGTAGAGATTACCAACATATTCAAGAATGAAGACGCCCAGTGTCAGGTTCTCGACAAATTTCATCAAATCATGATGGCGCTCGGAAAAGTCAGACAGCGTCTCGATCGCAATGCCGATGCACGAAATAAAAATGAAAAAGGCGATGAAATTCTGGAAATAACGATACCACGGAAAAGTAACTTCCGTGAACATACGCTCTAGAAACAACATGGGTCCGCGACGCATTACTCAACTCCCAACCGAATGGCGCGCAATATCGCGAGCGTTCATAATTTTGTCAATTTGGTGGCAGGCGCCACCCACAGTGACAAAAATTTGCCGTATTGGATGAGCATAAATTGTTAATTCGGATCAGCGATCTTGTATCGGTGGGCGGGTGGCGGTGCCGGTAACCCATGAGGGGGAGAGGCGATGTCTGCGCAAGATGAAACCCGGATTGAAGAATTGGAAGGCGAAATTGTCCGCCTTCGTGCCCTCGTGGCTGAATATGCCGCCGAAGCGACCCGTTTAAGGCGTCAGGATCAGTCACGCGCTCAAACCAAGAGGGCTGCGCGGTCCTCCCTCCTCTCGCTGGAAGAAGCGAGCTTTGCCCGCGATATGGGTGTGGCAGCCACACGGCGTACCCGCCGGAAATCGGCCTGACATTCACCGGGCGCCAAACCGGCCTCATTTGACACTTGCGCATTCGCCCATATAGGTCAGGTTTATTGACATAATTAGCGGGCGCCTCCACGTTCCGCATATGACCAGTCGCGCTGGACGTCGGATCTTCCTAAATTCGCCGCCCAATCTTGAGAATTGTGTGTTCCCATGCCCGTTTTAGCCAATCTCGATGATCTCGCCGCGATTGTTGCGTTTCAAGAACAGGCCTATGCCGGCAACCGGGCGATCAAAGGCGTCGAGCCGCTACCGCTCCAAGTCGATTACCGCGAGATCTTCGGGCGCATGGAACTCTGGATCGAGGGTCCAAGATCCGACCCAAACGGTGTGATTGTCCTTGATCTGATGCATGATCCTTCAGGGAAAGAGCTCTTTTTATGGAGCATTGCCACAGCACCAGCGGCGCGCGGGTCCGGGCTTGGCAATGCCCTGCTCGCCTTTGTTGAAAGCCGGGCTCAGGCCCTCGGCCGCCCCTTTGTGTCGCTCGCGACCAATAGTCGCCTCAAAGAGCGTATTGCCTGGTATCAGCGCCATGGCTTCGCCATCTCACATTACGAGGAACTCGCTGACCGCACTTTGGTTGGTATGAAAAAGGCGATCGGCGCTCAGCCAATGGCATAATGCCGCCTCATCGGCCGGGCCGCTCTTGCTGCAGAAACACGCATACCGTGCATAGCCGCCCCGATTCGACGTGGCGTGTAGTTTTTGCTAAAGCGCAGTCCGAGCAGTCCACCCTGTGTGAGACAGCCCAGATTTCCCGTTCAAACTCAACCAAAAGAGGTCCATTATGAAGAAGATCCTGATCGCACTCGCCGCCATCACCGCGCTCGCCGCTGTTCCGGCTGAAGCAAAGATGAAGCAGCCTGCCAAGGCGGCCCCTGTAGCGGCACCAGCAGCCAGCCAGGCTACAGACGGTATCTTGATGTGCGGCCTGTTTTTCGTCCCTGCAAAATGCACCATGACCGAACGCGTTGTCGGCGGCGTTCTCTTCGGCGCAGTCATTGGCGCAGTGGTCGGCTCCGTTTATACCACGGCTGCCGGCGCGCAGACCGTCATGCAAAGCATCCAGAATTCAGCTTTGATCGGCGCAGGTGTCGGCGGTCTCGGCGGTGCAGCTGTCAGCGTTGCAAAATAATTCAAGCGCAAATTTATCAAGCGCTTTGCAATGATCAAATTAGAAAAGCCCCGCTCAAGCGGGGCTTTTTTATAGATTATGCATTTGATAAAAGACGCCAAATCAATACGCAGAACCCATTTGTAATTTGAGTAACGAACGATGTTTAAGTTGCTTCCGCGTCCCGCGATTTTGGTCACACTGATCTCCACTGCTTTATTCTTTATGCTGCAAGCAAATGCTTATGCCGGAGATCCAAAAGCCGATGCGAAGGCCGCAGAATTGAAGAAGATACGTCTTCAATGCAATCGTCTGGCCGAGAAATTAGGAAATGCCCGCAAATTAAAAGACAATTCAGTTCAAGTCACAAGCAATTACAATGTTCAAAAAGAACAATGCTTCGCACAAATCGACGTCGCGGCTGCACCCCAAAAAGCGGAAGGCCAAGAGGCAGAGACAAGACATCGCCAAGTCTTGTTAATGGACGCAAATACAAGCGA
>CANGPA010000003.1 GCA_947455645.1 Hyphomicrobiales bacterium
ACATTTTTTGCTCCTTAATGCGCGACAGCTGCGGCTGCAGCTTCGTCAATCAAACGACCGGTCTTGAAACGTTCAATCGTGAAACCGGCATTGATCGGATGCGGTTCATCGCGCGCAATCGTATGGGCGAACACATGGGCCGAACCCGGTGTGGCTTTGAAACCGCCTGTGCCCCAACCACAATTCACATAAAGCCCCTTCACCGGAGTCTTTGCGAGAATGGGTGAACGATCCGGCGTCACATCGACAATGCCGCCCCAATTTCTGAGCATGCGCATACGACGCACAACGGGGAAGAGTTCGCAAATCGCATCCAGCGTATGCGTGGTGATGTGTAAGCCTCCCGTTTGGCTATAGGAGGTATAGGCATCGGTACCCGCACCAATCACGAGTTCACCTTTGTCGGATTGAGACATATAGGCGTGGATCGTGTTCGACATCACAACGCAGGGCATGATCGGCTTGATCGGTTCTGACACAAGCGCTTGCAGTGGATAAGATTCAAGCGGCATACGCACATCGGCCATCTGCATGATCACGCTTGTGTGACCAGCTGCAACAACGCCGATTTTTTTCGTGCCAATAAAACCCTTGGTCGTTTCAACACCTGTCACCGCGCCATTGGCATCGCGGCGAATGCCCTTCACTTCGCAATTCTGAATGATGTCGACACCCATCGCGCTTGCCGCACGTGCATAACCCCATGCAACCGCATCGTGGCGCGCGGTGCCACCACGCCGTTGCAGCGCCGCACCCAAAATCGGGTAACGCATATTTTTTTCGATGTTGAGAATCGGGCAGAACTCTTTCGCCTGTTCTGCGGTCAACCATTCATTGTCGATGCCTTGCAAACGATTGGCATGCACATGGCGTTTGAAGACTTGAATGTCATGCACCGTATGCGCGAGCATCATCACGCCGCGCGGCGAATACATGACATTGTAATTGAGTTCTTCCGAGAGCGTTTCCCAGAGCTTTACCGAATGCTCGTAAAGGCCTTGGCTTTCTTCCCACAAATAGTTCGAGCGGATGATCGTTGTATTACGACCCGTATTGCCGCCGCCCAACCAGCCTTTCTCCAGCACGGCGATGTTGCGCATGCCATGTTCTTTGGCGAGATAATAGGCCGTGCCCAAACCATGGCCGCCCGCGCCCACGATGATCGCGTCATAGGAAGCCTTCGGCTCCGGAAAACGCCATTGCTCCGGCCAGTGGCGATGGGCGCTCAGCGCCTGCTTTGCGAGATTGAGAAACGAGAAGCGCAAGTCTGGCTCTCCCTGACGATCAGGCCCATACGGCCGGAAGTGGATGAACGGGTCTGATTATCGGATAAAACCCAAGATCAAACCAATTAATTCGAATGATAAAGCGCTTATCGCTCCAGATCACGTTGCGCGTGTAGCGACCCGTCACCGATCTGTCGATTGGCGTCATGCCGCAGGGGTTCCCGATTAAAGCGCGCCTTCTTTGCGGCAAATCCCGACCGCACTCGAAAGCGCCTCCTCGGTCGCGTCGGGCCCGAGATTTTGGCCGGCGATCACGCGGCCAAGACACGTGCAAGCGCGCTCGCAAGAAGCACGATCGCGCCCGCTTGCCACACAACTCGCAATACAAGTCCCCTGAAATTCCATAGTCGCGGCCGGATGCAGAACAGACGGGCCGGCCAGCGTCACAAAGCCCCAGAGCGCCGCCATCAAAATCGGTTGATGCAAGAGATAGATCGGCAAGGCGTTTCGCCCAAGGCGCGCCAAGCCTCGTGATACGCGTCGCTTGAGCGGCGTTGTGAGGCGCGCGGTCAAAGCGGCGCGTTTCAAGATCAAGCGTGGCGCGAGCAGACCCATCAGCACCACACCAAACCACGGGATCAAGGGCACGTAATCATTGGTGCGCGGAAGAACCTTGTTCAAGCCGAGCCAGAACAGCGCCGGCTGGTCCAAAACCGGATGGGAGATCACAAAAGGCGCGCCGAGCACAAGAACTGCCGCAAGCAAAACGAGTGCGAATGGCGCGCGCAGAAAGGGCAGAGCCAAAAGGCTCGCCATGGCGATGCAATGCAGCACGCCGAAAAAAATCCACTCCTCCGGCATCGCGAAATAAGTGCCAAGCGAAACCAAAGCGGCCGCACCCGCAATCTTTGCAAAGCGCATCAAAAAGGCTCGCGCTTGCAGCTGCACGCGATGCGCCAGCGTCAAACCAGCGCCAACAAGAAATAAAAACGTCCCCGCAATCAGATGTGAAAGCACACGGCCCTCGGGCGCGAAGGCGATGTCATATGGAATAATCTGAAAGAAACCGAGATCCCAAGTAAAATGGAATCCGATCATCGCCAGCACGGCAAGGCCGCGCAACGCATCGATCACAGGCCAACGATGAGAGGAAGAGGACGTCACGCCGCTTTCCGGCATCACGTCACGCATTCATCAGTGACGAATGGTGCCGCGCAAGGTCTCGATCTGCGCGAGACGCTCCGCCGCAAGGCGACGGCTGTCTTCGGATTGTGCCGCTTGCAATTCGTCGCTTGCCAGCTTCACTTCCGCGTCAAACAAAACATCGGTCATATCGGCAACCGGCACCGCAAGTTCCGCCAACACGATCAGGCCAACGGATGACACATCCGCAAAGCCGCCACGAACAAACAAAGTTTGCTTGTCGCCCTTGGAATCCTTGTAGCTCAGCACACCCGGACGCAGCGCCGAAATCACCGGCGCATGGTCTTTCAGAACCGCGAAATCGCCTTCGGTTCCCGGAATCACAACTTCTTCGACATCGCCCGAGAACAAAAGTTTCTCCGGTGAGACGAGTTCGAATGCAAATCCGGCCATGACGATCTCCGTTCAGTCTGTCGCGTCGATTACGCCGCTTCCTTAGCGAGACGTTCAGCCTTCTCAATCGCTTCTTCGATTGTGCCGACCATGTAGAACGCCGCTTCTGGCAAATGATCATACTGACCTTCAACCAGACCCTTGAAGCTCTTGATCGTATCCGCGAGCGCAACGAGCTTACCGGGCGAACCGGTAAACACTTCAGCGACGTGGAATGGCTGCGACAAGAACCGCTCGATCTTACGCGCGCGGGCAACCGTCAACTTATCTTCTTCCGACAATTCATCCATGCCGAGAATGGCGATGATGTCTTGCAGCGACTTGTAACGCTGAAGGGTCGACTGCACCGCACGAGCCACCGCATAATGTTCTTCGCCGACGATCAAAGGCGACAACATGCGCGATGTCGAATCGAGCGGATCGACCGCTGGATAAATGCCCTTTTCAGCGATCGAACGCGACAACACGGTTGTTGCGTCCAAATGCGCGAAGGAGGCCGCTGGTGCCGGGTCGGTCAAATCGTCGGCCGGCACGTAAATGGCCTGCACGGAGGTGATCGAACCCTTGGTTGTTGTCGTGATGCGCTCTTGCAGCGCGCCCATATCGGTCGCGAGTGTTGGCTGATAACCCACGGCCGAAGGAATACGACCCAAAAGCGCCGACACTTCCGAACCCGCTTGCGTGAAGCGGAAGATGTTATCGACGAAGAACAACACGTCCTGGCCTTGATCGCGGAAATGTTCGGCGACCGTGAGACCGGTCAATGCCACGCGGGCGCGGGCGCCTGGAGGCTCATTCATCTGGCCATACACAAGCGCGCATTTTGAACCGGCGGTCGAACCACCATGTTCCTTCGGGTCCATATTCACCTTGGACTCGATCATTTCATGATAAAGATCGTTGCCTTCGCGCGTACGCTCGCCAACACCTGCGAACACGGAGTAACCACCATGCGCCTTCGCGACATTGTTGATGAGTTCCATGATCAACACGGTCTTGCCAACACCGGCGCCGCCAAAGAGGCCGATCTTACCGCCCTTTGCGTAAGGCGCGAGAAGATCAACAACCTTAATACCGGTTTCGAGAATCTGGCCTTCGGTTGATTGCTCGGCATAGCTTGGTGCCGCCTGATGGATCGGGCGCATCGCTTCTGCCGGAACGGGACCCGCTTCATCCACCGGTTCGCCAATCACATTGATGATGCGGCCCAACGTGCCTGCGCCAACCGGCACCGCAATCGGCGCACCGGTGTCGTGCACTTCGTGACCGCGCACGAGACCTTCCGTCGTGTCCATCGCGATGGTGCGCACAGAGCTTTCGCCCAAATGCTGCGCCACTTCGAGCACGAGGCGGTTGCCATTATTCGTGGTCTCGAGTGCGTTCAAGATTTCGGGAAGATGATCGTCGAACTGTACGTCGACGACGGCGCCGATCACCTGGGTAATGCGACCTTTAGAAGTGGTGGCCATGATCTTGTTCCTTCGTCCAAACGGTCAGAGCGCTTCTGCGCCCGAAATGATTTCGATGAGTTCTTTAGTGATGTTCGCCTGACGCTGACGATTATATTTAATCGTCTGCTTCTTGATCATGTCGCCCGCGTTACGCGTCGCGCTGTCCATCGCGCTCATACGGGCGCCCTGTTCAGAAGCGGCATTTTCAAGCAATGCAGAGAAGACCTGCATCGAAATGTTGCGCGGCAACAGCGAAGCCAGAATCGTGGTTTCGTCGGGCTCATATTCATAAGCCGCCGAGGCACCCGCGCTCTTGTCCTTCACCGGCACAACCGCGGGCACAATTTGCAGCGCCGTCGGGAATTGCTGGATCACCGATTTGAAGCGCGCATAAAAGAGGGTGGCGACATCAAATTCGCCATTCTCAAACCGCGCGATGATCGAGCGGCCGATCTGGTCCGCATTTTCAAAACCGATATAGCGCACGGAACGAAGATCAACGAATTCGATAATCTCTTTCGCAAACTGGCGCTTCAAAAGATCATTGCCCTTTTTGCCGACGCAGATGATTTTCACCACCTTGCCTTCGGCCATCAGCGCCAACGCCTTTTCACGCGCCAGACGCGCGATAGAAGAATTGAACGCGCCGCAAAGACCACGCTCTGCCGTGCACACAATGAGCAGATGCGTCTTGTCACTACCGGTTCCCGACAAGAGCTTCGGCGCGGCGGGCGTGCCCATCACGCTTTCAGCCAAATTGACGAGAACGGAATTCATCCGCAGCGCATAAGGGCGCGCGGCTTCAGCGGCGGCTTGCGCACGGCGTAACTTCGCCGCAGCAACCATCTGCATCGCCTTGGTGATTTTCTGAGTCGCCTTGACCGATGAGATCCGGGTCCTCAGGTCCTTCAATGAGGGCATGGTGCGTCCCTTTTAAGACCCAATCACGAGAATGATTTCGCGAACGCGTCGACCGCCGCTTTCAGCGTCTTGGCCGAATCATCCGAGAGATCCTTCGAGCTGCGAATGGTCGCGATCAAATCGGCATTCTGCGACTTGAGCCAATTGAGCAAGCCGTCCTGGAACGCCTTCACGCGATTGACCGGCAACGCGTCGAGATAACCGTTCACGCCGGCATACAACACGCAAACCTGCTCTTCCATCTGCATCGGCGAGAATTGCGCCTGCTTCAGAAGTTCGGTGAGGCGTGCGCCACGATTGAGCAAACGCTGTGTCGTGGCATCCAAGTCACCGCCGAACTGCGCGAAGGCTGCCATTTCACGATATTGCGCGAGCTCACCCTTGATCTTACCAGCGACTTTTTTCATCGCTTTGGTTTGAGCGGATGAACCGACGCGCGACACCGAGAGACCGACGTTCACTGCAGGACGAATACCCTGATAGAACAAATCGGTTTCCAAGAAGATCTGACCATCGGTGATCGAAATCACATTGGTCGGAATATAGGCCGACACGTCGTTCGCTTGTGTTTCAATCACAGGCAATGCGGTGAGCGAGCCCGAGCCAGAAGGCTTGCCGAGTTTTGCCGCGCGCTCAAGCAAACGCGAATGGAGATAGAACACATCGCCCGGATAGGCTTCACGGCCCGGAGGACGACGAAGCAACAGCGACATCTGGCGATAGGCCACAGCCTGCTTTGACAAATCGTCATATACGATCACGGCATGCATGCCATTGTCGCGGAAATATTCGCCCATGGTGCAACCGGTGAACGGCGCCAAGAACTGCATCGGGGCCGGATCGGATGCGGTCGCCGCAACAACGATCGAGTAATCAAGCGCGCCTTGCTCTTCGAGAACTTTCACGAATTGCGCAACGGTTGAACGCTTCTGACCAATCGCGACATAGACGCAATAAAGCTTCTGGCTTTCGTCCGTGCCCTGATTGATCGACTTCTGGTTGAGGATCGTGTCGAGCGCGACAGCGGTTTTACCCGTCTGACGGTCACCGATGATCAATTCGCGTTGGCCACGGCCAATCGGGATCAAAGCGTCAACGGCCTTGAGGCCGGTTGCCATGGGCTCATGCACCGACTGGCGCGGAATAATGCCGGGGGCCTTGACGTCAACCTGCTTGCGGGCGTCAGCCTTGATCGGGCCCTTGCCGTCGATGGGGTTACCGAGCGCGTCAACAACGCGACCCAAGAGACCCTTACCGACAGGGGCGTCCACGATCGCGCCTGTGCGCTTCACCGTTTGGCCTTCTTTAATGTCACGGTCAGAACCGAAAATCACGACGCCGACATTGTCGGATTCGAGATTGAGGGCCATGCCGCGAATGCCGTTTTCGAATTCGACCATTTCGCCGGCCTGGACATTGTCGAGGCCATAGACGCGGGCGATACCGTCACCGACGGAGAGCACTTGGCCCACTTCCGTGACATGGGCCTCGGAGCCGAAATTCTTGATTTGATCTTTGAGAATGGCAGAAATTTCTGCGGCGCGGATATCCATCAGCCGACCTCTTTCATCGCGATACGAATGCCGTTGAGTTTCGTGCGCAGGGACGAATCGACCATTTTTGATCCGATCTGCACGATTAAGCCGCCGATGATTTCCGGATCGACTTTAAGATCGATCTCGGCTCCTGCACCGGCCACATCTCTGAGCGCCGCCTTGATCGACTCGAGTGCCTTCGTCGAAGGCGTCTCGGCGAGCGTGACGGTGGCGCGTGTTACGCCCCGATCCTTATCGACCAGCACTTTGAACGCCTTCACCATCTGGCGGATGGCGAACAGGCGGCGCTTGGAGGCGACAAGGAGAAGAAATTTATGAGCCAATCCGCTAATGCCGACCTTCTCTAAAATGGGGGTCAGGGCACGGATTTGCTCGTCAGCGCCAAAAACAGGGCTCATGACAAACCGGTGCATGTCCGGATTGGAGCTGATCAGCGCCTCAAAATTATTGAGATCGGCAAGCACGGCCGGAACCGCGTTTGTGTCTTTCGCGAGCTCGAACAGCGCGGTCGCATAGCGTCCGGCAAAGCCTGAGGAAATCGAGTGTTCGGCAGCCACCAGAAAAGTCTCTCGGTTCAAGGACTTAAAGTCACTTCCCGCCTCGTCCGCAAAGCCTTGGGAGCCGCGGCGTCATGATGGGAAGGGACAGGAACTTGTCGACCTACGCTTGCGGGCGAGCCGACACGCCGCGGTGACTAGCATAGGGATTTAACGAGTGCAATGCGGCAAGGGGGGAATATGCCCCCCTACACTTGGACAGCCGCGCCCCGGCCTGATCATCGCCAGATCAAAGGTAGGGGGCGTGGGACCAGGACACTTACCTTCAATTACCTATATTATGACTTATTTCCTCTCATCGTGGCCCTTGATTTATGACCATGATCGAGGCGCCGCACAGACATTGTTTAAAATTTTAGTGAATTAAATTACCCTTACGTAAGTTCTGTGTATCGGCATGAACAATCCGCGCCCCGCGCGCAAAATCATGCCGTTTGATCGGCACACTGTGACTCGAAAGGAGCGATGCTCATGGCCTCTGTTTTTGATCTTTTCACGCTTCTGGATGAGCAAGACGCACTGACCTTTCATTCTAACATGATGAAAACGCTCACGATCAGCAAAACTACACGGTTCTTAAACTATGATGTCTCCTTTCTGAACGAATTTTATAAGGATGAAAAAACAGTTGGTGGCTTGCTGCCTTATTCTGAAATTTGTAATTTTTACGACGATATAAAAAATAATCAAAAGCCAAGAATTAAAGTCAAATTAGATCCAAAAGATTTTATATTAAAGTCTTGGTCATCGGAAATCGCAAACAGCTTGGTCCAAATTGGATCACAAGAACGAATGGGCACCGGAACAATCTACAAGGATGATACGGTCATTCGTCTTTCAAATGTCAATATTGACGAAACAGGAGCGGCAACACTCCATTGTCAAAAAGCCAAATATTCAGATCAAGTTAAATCCAATCTGATTGTCGACTTTACCAGCAAGATGTACACTGAAGCGGATTCACTGCGATATATTTTGCGCGTCAATGACGGACAGAAACTGCCCGCGCTATCGGACAAAAGAATGGCTAATACGCTTGGATTAGCCTGCATTTTATTCTACTGGGACAATGAGTATTGGACTCCGCTGATGATCCCCCGCCCTCCTGAATCATTAAAGGCGGTGTCGGTCTTTGAAGGGGGCTGGCATTGTTCGGCCTCCGGCGCAGCAGAATGGCCCGCGGCAACCGAGCAAGAATTTTTCGAAGCCATATCAAACGACATGCTTCGTGAAATTCACGAAGAAATCGGTATTGAAAAAAATGAAATTCATGACTTTGATCTCGTTGCAATTTGCCGGGAATTCGCGCGCGCTGGAAAGCCGCAATTATTCTTCACCGGCTTTGTCAATCTCGACTTCAAGACTCTGATGATGAGAATCGATAAAGCCCGGGAAACAGCCAGTTTAACCGGCAACAAAATTGAAACATTGAAATATCCAATTTTCAGACGCAATCCTTCGAATTCCGAATTTTTTCAAGAAATTCAAACGAGAGATAATGTTGATGTTAATGCAAAGAAAACCATCAGACCCGGCATAACGACAGAAGGAGCGACAGCGCTCTATTACGCGGCACAGGTGTTGAAGATTCGAAAACGGACTCCCCAATCTGGGCCCTATAAACTTGATTTGATGTGACCAGCATCGGCTAATGAAGCGCGCAGATTCGATCACAGCTTCGATTATACGTGCAGCGATGAAAGCGAACTCTCAAAAAAAACTCTGCGGATCGATGTCGATGCTCACCCTCAGACTGCCTGTGGGTTTGGGCGCCCTTGCGATCCAGTCCCGAATATAGGTCTGCAGCGGGGCAGAGCGTTCCGTTTTAACCAGCAACCGGAACCGGTGCCGCCCCCGAATAACCGCCAAAGGCGCTTCCGCCGGTCCCAAAATCGTGAAACCCGGCGGCGGTTCGGCGGCGCGCGCCAGCGCACGGGCATGGGTTTCGGCGGGGGCGCGATCATTGGCCGACACAATCAGGGCGGCCAACCGCCCGAAAGGCGGCAGACCCGCAGCCTCCCGCTGGGCAATCTCGGCGCGATAGAACCGCTCGGCGTCACCCGAGACCAACGCGCGGATCACCGGATGATCCGGATCATAGCTTTGCAGCAAGGCCCGCCCCGCCGTCGCCCCGCGTCCCGCCCGACCGGTCACTTGGCCCAGCATCTGGAACGTCCGTTCAGCCGCGCGCGGATCGCCCGATGTCAGGCCCAAATCGGCATCAATAGCGCCAACGAGCGACAAAAAGGGAAAATGATGGCCCTTTGCGACCAGTTGCGTGCCAATCACAATGTTAAACGCACCGGTCGCAACCTCCTCAATTTCACGTCTGAGCCGCTCGATCCCGCCCGGCATATCGGAGGAGAGAACCAAAGTGCGCGCATCGGGAAAACGCTCGGCAACCTCTTCTTGCAGACGCTCGACTCCGGGACCGCAGGCGGCGAGCGTGTCCGTCGCGGAACAAGACGGGCAAGTCTCCGGACGCCGCTCGACATGGCCGCAATGATGACACATCAGCGCCCGCCGAAACCGGTGTTCGACGAGCCACGCCGTGCAATTGGGGCATTGAAACCGATGGCCGCAATGGCGGCAAAGCGTCAAAGGCGCATAGCCGCGCCGGTTCAGATAGAGAAGCGTCTGTTCTCCACGCGCGAGCGTTTCGCTGATCTCGCGGACGAGCCTTGGAGAAAGAAACTTACCCCGCTCGGGCGCATCCGCCCGCATGTCGATGGTCGCAATATCGGGCATCGCGCGGCCGCCATGGCGCTCGGGCAAAGTCACATGCTGGTAGCGCCCCGCCGCCGCATTGACGCGGCTTTCGATCGACGGCGTCGCCGAGGCGAGAATAACCGGAAACCCCTCGATCCGGCCGCGCACCACCGCCATGTCGCGCGCATGATAATGCACGCCATCTTCCTGCTTATAGGCGGTTTCATGCTCCTCATCGATGATGATGAGGCCCAGATCGGCATAAGGCAGAAACAAAGCGGAGCGCGCGCCCGCAATGACTTTGGCCTCGCCCGACGCCAGCGCCGCGAAGATTTTCTCGCGTTTACGGCCCGAAATTCCGGAGTGCCATTCCGCCGGACGCACCCCGAACCGTTTTTCAAACCGGTCGAGAAACTGCCCCGTCAGGGCGATTTCCGGCATCAGAATGAGGGATTGCTTGCCCTGCCTGAGCGCGGCCGCCACGGCTTCGAAATAGACTTCCGTTTTGCCCGAGCCCGTGACCCCTTCGAGCAGGGAAACCGCGAATTCTCCGGTATTGACCATTGAAACCAACGCTTCGACGGCGATTTTCTGGCCTTCGGAAAAGGTATTTTGGGCAAAATCAGGGTCTGGCACGGGTGCCGTCGGGGCGGGGGGCAAAGGTTCGGGCGCGAGCGTGCCTTCATCAATCAACCCGTCGATTACGGCCGCGCTGACCCCCGCCTCGTCCGCCACATCCCGTTTTGAACGCAGCAACCCGTCTTCCAGCAGCGCGATCACCCGCGCCCGCGCGTCCGTCATGCGTTTGGGCGGCGGGCCGACAAGCCTCACCCCCATCGCGATCCGCTCCGGCCGCTCGATCTCGGGACCACGCAACGTCATCCGCAGCACCGAGCCGCGCGGGGACAGCGTGTAGCGCGCCACCCAATCAACGAATTCGCGCAATTTTGAACCGACGGGCGGCGCATCCGCCCGGCCGATCACCGCTTTGAGATTGGATGCCGCCGCCCCGCTGCGCATCTCCCACACCACGCCCAGCGTCTCGCGCGGGCCCAAGGGCACATGCACGACATCCCCCGGCTGGACCTGAAGCCCCTTCGGCACCGTGTAAGAATAAGCCGTATCAAGCGCGAGCGGGATCAGCACATCGGCGATCACGGCGCCGGCAGAGCCAGAATCTGGAAAGAGAGAATCAAGAGGCGGGGAATCGGACGACATGACAGACGAATAGCATCAAAATCCGGCCGTGGACGATCCATCGCTTACAGCCTGTTAATTCCGATCATGCGAGAAGAAAGAATGTCCCGCGATGCGCCGTCTCCCACAAACCCCTTCGCGCTCTGGCAGGCGCAGCTTGCCGGTGAACGACGGCTTGCGGCCAAGACGCGCGAGGCCTATGGGCGCGATGTACGGCAATTTCTCGCTTATTTGGGTGCGGATCTCGGCCCACCGCTCGATCCCAAACTCAAAGCGCTCAGCGCGCAAGATTTGCGCGGCTTTATGGCGGCGCGCCGGGCGGACGGGGTCGGCAGCCGCAGCCTGATGCGGCAATTGGCGGGACTGCGCTCCTTTTTACGCTTTTTAGAACGCGAAAAACTCGCCGATGCGTCCGCGCTCTCCGCCATTCGGGGGCCGAAATTGCCCCGCCTTTTGCCCAAACCCGTGTCAGCCACCTCCGCTCTGCGTCTGGTTGATCCGGATGAGCGGGGCGGTGAAACCCGCGCGGCTTGGATTTTGGCGCGCGATGCCGCCGTCATGACGCTGCTTTACGGATGCGGCCTGCGTATTTCGGAAGCCTTGGGGCTTCTGGCCCGCGATATCCCCAAGAGTGGCGTCGACCAACTCCGTATCACGGGTAAAGGCGGGCGCATGCGCATCGTGCCGGTCATCGGCCCGGTGATCGAGGCCGTGTCCGCCTATCGCGCGCTGTGCCCTTATCAATTGGGCCCCGATCAGCCCTTGTTTCGCGGCGCGCGTGGCGGGCCCTTATCGGCGCGGATTATCCAATTCGCGATGGCGGAATTGCGCGGCGCGCTTGGGCTTCCCGATAGCGCCACGCCGCATGCGTTGCGTCATTCCTTCGCCACGCATCTTCTGGCGCGCGGCGGCGATCTGCGCGCGATTCAGGAATTGCTCGGCCATGCCTCGCTCTCCACCACCCAGATTTATACCGAAGTTGACGGGACAATGCTTTTGAAGGCGTTTGATGCGGCCCATCCCCGGGCGTAAGCCCTAGCCGAAAGGCGCGCGATCATGGCCGATCAAGCAATCGCTGACAAAGCCGATTTCATCCGTGCCCATACGGCTTGGCTCGCGGTGCCGCATACGCCGGAAATCAGCCTCCATCTCGCCGATGAAATCACCGAAATCTGGCACAAGACCGAGGACGATCTGGAAAAACTCGGCCTGCCACCGCCCTTTTGGGCCTTTGCCTGGGCGGGTGGGCAGGGGCTCGCGCGCTATATTCTCGATCATCCGGAAACCGTGCGCGGCAAGCGCGTGCTGGATCTGGCCTCCGGGTCGGGCCTTGTGGCGATTGCGGCGGCCAAAGCGGGCGCGGCATCGGTCGATGCGAATGACATCGATGCCTTCGCGCTCGCCGCCATTGCGCTCAATGCGGCAGGCAATGGCGTCTGTGTTGAACCGCGCGCCGGCGATCTCATCGGCCAGAATGGCGACTGGCAAAACAACAATTGGGACGTCATCCTCGCGGGTGACATCGCCTATGAGCGGGATATGGCGGCGCGCGTGTTTGATTGGCTTTATGCCCGTATGCGTTCCGGCACGGATGTCGTGATCGGCGATCCCGGCCGTGCCTTTTTGCCCAAAACGGGGCTGGTGGAGCTCGCCGAATACCGGGTTTCAACCACCCGCGCGATCGAGGATGCCGAGATCAAGCGCACCAAGGTTTTCCGCCTTCATCACGGCTGATTTCTCGCGGAAGTCATGCTAGAGACAACGCATGAGCGATCCGCATCACACCCATAACCATATCCATGAGCATGGCCACTGCGCACATGAGGCCGAACACGCGGCGCGTGCGCCGGAGGCCTTGGCTGCGGCCGCGCTTCATTGCAACGATCAGGGTTTGAAACTCACGCCCATCCGCCGCGCGGTGCTCGAAGCGCTGTATTCCACCCATCGTCCGATCAGCGCCTATGACGCGATTGACGCGCTCGCCGCTTCAACCGGAAAACGCGAGGCGCCCGTCACCGTCTATCGCGCGCTTGATTTTTTGATGGCCGCCGGCCTCGCGCACAAGCTCGAGAGCCGCAACGCCTATATCGCGTGCCCGTTTCACCACATGAACGACGAGCCGGTTGTGTTTCTCATTTGCGAACGCTGCGGCGGCGTCGATGAAGCCACCTCTGATCCGCTCGCCCGCGCGCTATCGGGTCTCGTCGAGTCCCATGGTTTCAGCCCGCGCGCGCGTGTCATCGAAGTGCAAGGCACATGTGCGCATTGCACCACCAACGCCATCCCCCTATCAGCGACATCACACCCATGAATGATCTCAGTTCGGATCTCAATTGCCTGCCCACACCGATTGAAGCCGCACCCCTGCGTCGCCACAAAACCGTTGCGGTGAAAGTGGGCGGTGTCACGGTGGGTGGCTCTGCACCGATTGTCGTGCAATCGATGACCAATACCGACACCGCCGATATTGACGGCACGGTGACACAAATTGCAGCGCTTCAGCGGCAAGGCTCGGAACTCGTCCGCATCACGGTCGATCGTGACGAGGCGGCGGCGGCCGTGCCACACATCAAAGATAAACTTTTGAAGCGCGGCATCACGACACCGCTCGTGGGTGATTTTCATTATATCGGCCACAAGCTTTTGGCTGATCATCCGGCCTGCGCCGAAGCGCTCGACAAATACCGCATCAATCCCGGCAATGTCGGTTTCAAAGATAAAAAAGACAAGCAGTTCTCCGCCATTGTCGAACTCGCGATCAAGCATGACAAAGCCGTGCGCATCGGCGCGAATTGGGGCTCGCTCGATCAAGAGCTTCTCACCCATCTTATGGATGTGAATGCAAAAACATCAAACCCGATTGATGCACGCGCCGTTACGCGCGAAGCGATGGTGCAATCGGCGTTGATGTCGGCAGAGCGCGCCGAAGAAATCGGCCTCAAGAAGAACCGCATTATTCTCTCGGCAAAAGTATCCGGCGTGCAGGATTTGATTGCGGTGTATCGCATGCTCGCCGCGCGAGCCGATTACGCCATCCATCTCGGCCTCACCGAAGCTGGTATGGGATCAAAAGGCATTGTTGCCTCCTCCGCCGCACTCGGCGTCTTGTTGCAAGAAGGCATTGGCGACACGATCCGCGTTTCACTCACTCCGGAACCGGGTGGTGATCGCACATTGGAAGTGAAGGTCGCACAAGAAATTTTGCAGACGATGGGCTTTCGCACCTTTGTGCCTTTGGTTGCTGCATGTCCGGGATGCGGACGCACGACCTCCACCGTGTTCCAAGAGCTCGCGCGCGATATTCAAACGTGGATTTCAACCTCGATGCCCGAATGGAAAACGCGCTATGTCGGCGTTGAAAATTTGAGCGTCGCGGTGATGGGCTGCATTGTGAATGGCCCCGGTGAATCAAAACACGCCGATATCGGCATCTCGCTGCCCGGGACGGGGGAAACACCCACCGCACCGGTATTTATCGATGGCCAAAAAGCAGCAACGCTGCGCGGACCCACCATTGCCGCGGAATTCAAGACGATGGTGGCTGATTATATTGAGAAAAGGTTCGGGTGACTGAGCGTTTCGATAATCGATTATTCGTCATTGCGAGCGAACGTACGCACTACGCCGTCATGGCAGGCCAAATCGTATTGAGAGTATTGCCTGCTATCCACGACTTGAGACGTAACTCAATTATTCTCAAGGAAGTCGTGGATGACCGGGACAAGCCCGGTCATGACGAAATGACGAAGCGCTTGTTTATACCTCATCCTGAGGAGCATCGCATGAGCGATGCGTCTCGAAGGACGTGGTTCAGCAGCTCTCATCTTTGAAAGGATGGTTCGACACGCGATGCTTCGCATCGCGGCTCACCATGAGGATACTTGCTGCACCCTATACCCTACACCCTAATGCGTCGCCATATAACCCGCGACCACGAGTTCAGCTGTTGCAGGATTACACGCCATCGGAATGTCATACACAAGTGCGAGCCGTGTCAGCGCTTTCACATCGACATCATGCGGGTGTGGCGAAAGCGGATCGACAAAAAACACAAGCCCGTCAATTTTACCTTCGGCAATCAGCGCACCGATTTGCTGATCGCCCCCCAAAGGCCCGCTTTTCATGCGTTGAATGGTGAGCTCGGGACAGCGTTCGAGAATGCGCCCACCCGTAGTGCCGGTGGCAACAATGTCGCATTGCGCGAGTTGTGCGCGATGTTTCTCCGCCCACGCCACCATGCGGTCTTTCATTTGATCATGCGCAATCAGCGCCATGCGAAATCGGGCCATCGAAGTCATCCTCACACCAAGTGCAAACCATAAAGCCAGTGCGCAAGATTTGCCAAGGCGCATGAGGTCATGACAAGTTGAGACCAGCGCCAAATCATTGCGGATGATTTTTATGAATGATGAACTCAAGGCCCTGTTTGATGCGGCACGTACCATCGCCGCCAAAGCCTATGCACCCTATTCCGGCTTTTCGGTTGGCGCGGCGATCCGTACATCGGGGGGGCACATTTACACCGGCTGCAATGTCGAGAACGCCGCCTATCCTGTCGGCACCTGTGCGGAGGCCGGTGCGATTGCCGCGATGATTGCCGCCGGCGACGCGACCCTTCAGGACATCGCGATCATCAGCCCGAACGCCAATCCCTGCATGCCCTGCGGCGCCTGTCGCCAACGCATTTCAGAATTTTCAACCGGTACCACGCGCATTCATATGCTCGATCACACAGGCGCATCGATATCCTATTCGATTACTGATCTTTTGCCTCATGCCTTTGGTCCGGGAGCTTTGCCATGAGCGCGCTTCAAGAAACACTAGCAACGCTCAAGGAGTGGGCTATCCAAGGCCCCTATGAAACCGCTCTTATTCTGGGCACAGGCTTGGGGCCGATCGCGGAGCGCCTCACTTATCCCGTGAGTGTTCCTTACGCGCAAATTCCCCATTTTCCACGGTCAGGCGTATCGGGCCATGCCGGTCGTCTGCTTGCCGGTTTTTATGGCACAACCAAAGTTCTCGTGATGCAAGGCCGCATGCATTATTACGAACGCGGTGATGCCACGGTGATGCGCTTACCGCTTGAAATCTTGGCCGCACTCGGTGTCAAAAGCCTGTTGCTCACCAATGCATCCGGCTCGCTGGACGAGGCCGTGCCACCGGGCTCAATCGCGCTCATCACTGATCACATCAATCTCAGCGGCATCAATCCGCTTATCGGTGTTGAGGATGACTCACGCTTCGTGCCGATGGTGGATGCTTATGATCCGCATCTGCGCGCCGCTTTGAAAAGCGCGGCCGCCTCTGCGCGTGTCACATTAGCCGAAGGCATTTATCAATTTTTTCCGGGCCCGAGTTTTGAAACGCCGGCAGAAATTCGCGCCGCCAAAACGCTGGGCGCCACATTGGTTGGCATGTCCACCGTGCCTGAAGTGATCCTCGCCCGCCGGCTCGGTTTGCGCGTCGCAGCACTCTCCATGGTTACCAATTACGGCGCAGGGCTTTTTGGGGGCGCACCGTCCCATGACGAAACCAAACGCGTGGCAGCTGAGGCCGCTGAAAAGATGAGCGCGATTTTGGCAGCGTTTTTTTCTGTACCATGAAATAATCGTCTCGTCATTGCGAGCAATGACGGTTTCAACGTCTTCATCACGAAGTGAGGCGTCTCGAACCACGCAAATAATTGCACGCTATATTCAACGCCCCTCGCCCGCCGTAGCCAAAGCGCGAATGCCTTCGCGATAGGTCGGGAAGCGCAAAGCGACGCCCAATTCTTCGCGTATGAGCCGGTTCGACACGCGTTTATTGTCTGCATAAAAACTGCGCGCCATGTCGCTCATCACCGCGTCTTCAAACGGCACTTCGGGCGGTGGTTCGATACCCAAAAGGTCGGCGGCAAACAGCAGCACATCTTGCGGCGGTGCGGGCTCATCATCTGTGACATTATAAATCGCACCGGCGCGCGGATGCGCAAGCGACGCCAAAAGCGTTTGCGCAATATCATCGACATGAATACGGTTGAAAACCTGCCCCGGCTTGATGATGCGTTGCGCGCGGCTTTTCAAATTGAGAATCGGATTGCGTCCGGGTCCATAAATTCCCGCAAGTCTGAAAATCTGAACGGATTTTTGAACGCGTGTGCCAAGAGCGATCCACTCTTGTTCAACCGCCACGCGGATTTGCGTGCGCTTATGACTTGGATCAACAGGCGTGGTTTCATCAACCCAGCCGCCTTGCGCATCGCCATAAACACCAATCGTCGAGAGATATCCGATCCACCGCACGGTCGATGATTGTTCAATAACCGTTTTGAAGCGCCGCAAAACCGGATCACCGAAATCATCGGGACCAGCAGACACAAGCACAGCATCCGCCGCCTTCAGCGCAATCTCAAGACGCGGATCCGATATTGTCTCGTTGAACACAACAACATCAAGACCTGCGCGCGACAATTCTGCGGCGCGCTCCGCACTTCTCACGGTTGCTGTGATTGATAAAAAGCGACTCTGCGCAAAGGCTACAAAAGCCTGCGCCGTAAATCCCAATCCGAAAATCACAAGTTTCATACGCCTGCCTGCCTCATTCAGCTACCGGTGTTCAGAAAGCGTGCGTCCCGCCAACCATTCCTCACGCACCTGAAGCTCTGTCTCTTGCTCGAAATGCGCGCCACGCAGCGTTTCAAAATCTTCAGGAGATACGAGACGGCTTAGCGCCCAGATTGCCGCACCGCGCACCAAAGCGGATGCATCGCCGAGAAGCCGCTTTGCATCGCCCACAAGCGATGCATCACCCGAATTACCCATCGCAATCAAAACATTGCGCATGAACCGGTCGCGCCCTGTTCGCTTGATCGGCGTGCCCGCAAAAAAAAGACGAAATGCTGCATCATCAAGACGCGACAATTCCGAGAGGCGCGGGGCCTTCAAATCGGCGCGCGCTTGCAGTTTTACCTCACGCGCGGTTTGCGCAAACCGGTTCCACGGGCACACCGCCAGACAATCATCGCAGCCAAAAATCCGGTTACCGATTTTGGGGCGCAGCGCGCGATCAATCGGGCCCTTATGCTCGATGGTCAGATAGGCAATGCATTTCGTCGCATCGAGCTGATAGGGCTTCGGAAACGCGTCCGTCGGACAAATCGAGAGGCACCGCGTGCAGCGCCCGCAATGGTCGGGGCTCGGCTCGTCCGGCTCGAGTTCAAGCGTTGTGTAGATCGCGCCAAGAAACAGCCACGACCCATGCGAGCGGGAGACGAGCACCGTGTGCTTGCCTTGCCAGCCGAGGCCTGCCGCAGCGGCAAGCGGCTTCTCCATCACAGGCGCGGTGTCGACAAACACCTTCACCGCCGGTGGCGTTGGCTCATTATGACACGATCGGACCTGATCACCGGCATTATGAGATGAGAGCCTATCGCTACCCAGCTCCAAAGTATCAGATCGCGCTGTTTTGGTATCTGATCGACCAGCCTTTGCGACCTGAACACCATGGGACTCGATCATAAAGCGGGCGACGCGCTTGAGTTTGGCTTTTATGACGTCGTGATAGTCGCGCGACTGGGCATAGACCGAGACCGCGCCATGCTGTTTTTTTTCAATGATTTCAAGGGGATCATGGTCGGGCGCGTAGGACATGCCGACCATCACAATCGAGCGCACAGCGGGCCAGAGCCGGGCCGGATCAGCGCGCTCGGCCACCCGGTCGGCCATCCAGTCCATCGAGCCGTGATAGCCCTGCGCCAACCACTCTCTAAGTCTCTGATCGGATTGAGGAATTGCGTCGGGTGTGGTGACGCGGACGGCGTCGAAACCCTCCGCTTTGGCCCGTTGCAGGACCGCCTCTTTGAGCGCCCCGGGGCTCAGAAATCGAGGTCCGCGTAATGCAGCGTCGGATCCATGCCCGGCACGCGATCGGCGAGCAGCGGGCGGAACGATGGCCGCGATTTTATCTTTTGATACCAATGCTTTGTCGCCTCGTGCGATGACCAGGGCACATCCCCCAGATAATCCGCCACCGACAGCTGAGCGGCCGCCGCCAGATCCGCATAAGTCAGCCTCTCCCCAGCAAGCCAGTTCCGATCCGCCAAGAGGTAATCACTATAGGACAAATGATACCGAATATTGGTCCGTGCAGCACGAATAGCGGCCATGTCCGGCGCCCCGCCACCCTGCTCTAAGGGCATGAATCTCTTATTGATTTTCTCGGTCATGAGATAGGATGTGACCTCGTCAAACATCTTGCCGTTGAACCAATCCAGCAGCCGTCGAACATCGGCGCGATCCGCAGGTTGGTCCGGTAGAAGCCGACGATCTCCCATCCCCAATCCGCGCGTTTCATCAAGATATTCCGCGATAACCCCAGCCCCGGGTAGGGGAATCCCCTCATTCTCGACCAAAACCGGCGTAGTTCCTGCCGGATTCAGCTCTAAAAACGCACGGCGACGCTCCCAGATACGCTCTTCTACCAAATTGGGAGAAATGCCCAATTCTCCCAAAATCAGGCGCACAAAGCGAGACTGCGGACAAAAAGAAGCGTGATACAGAGTGGCCATGAACGAAGGAGAGCCTATTTGTGCCGATAAGCCGAATTCAGCGAGATTTTATCCGCTTTCATCCAAAACCACGACGGGTTGAAGGATTCCAGATGGCGGTGAAGTTGCGCCCCGTATAGAACTGGAACTCATTCGAAACAACCCGATTCGGTTAATTCAAATCTCGATAAACTGAAGCAAAGAGGCATAAATCATGGATATGATGGCAATAAAGGCCGCGCTTCTTGGGATAATCGAAGGTCTAACCGAATACCTCCCCGTATCTTCGACGGGACATTTGCTTCTCGCAGAACATTTTCTGGGATTGAATTTCGATAATCCCACTTTGGACAAAACTTTCACGGTTTTGGTCCAATTAGGATCCATTCTCGCACTGGTCCTCGTTTACATTCGAAAATTGATGCAAATTTTGTTCTCAATCGGTCAAAATCGGCAGGCGCGGAGCTTTATCGCCGGCGTTTTAATTGCTTTCCTTCCTGCCGCCCTAATCGGCGCAATCCTTCACGGTTTCATCAAGGGGATCTTGTTTAATCCACTCATTGTTTGCGTAGCTTTGATCTTAGGCGGATTTATTTTGTTGATCGTCGACGAGCTTCCCCTAGAACGCCGCTATCACGATGCAACCCAGTTTCCGATCGGTATGGCGTTTAAAATTGGCATTTTGCAGTGCCTTGCTATGGTTCCGGGCGTTTCGCGGTCCGGCGCGACCATTGTTGGCGCGATGCTTCTCGGTGCCGATAAACGAGCGGCGGCTGAGTTTTCATTTTTTCTGGCAATACCAACAATGATTGGCGCATTCGCCTATGATCTTCTGAAAAGTTACAAGGATTTGACGCTTTCTGGGATCGAGATCATCACGATTGGCTTTATCACAGCCTTCATAGCCGGACTTATCGTGGTAACAAGCCTATTGCGCTATGTCTCGCGGCATGGCTTCGCTCTTTTCGCGTGGTGGCGAATTATCATCGGCGCCGCGGGTCTTGCCGGTTTGCTGGTTTTTGGATGATCCCATTGATAATTAACTCGTAGCCAGAGATTTTGGCTCAAATCGACATAAATCGGCAATCGGACAACGCCAGCATTCCGGGCGTCGTGCCTTGCAGAGGTAACGGCCGTGTAAAATCAACCAGTGATGTGCATGTAGCGCAAATTCAGCTGGCATGATTTTTTCAAGACCGGCTTCAACCGCTTCAGGCGTTTTTCCAACCGCTAACGGAATCCTATTCGAAACGCGAAAAACATGCGTATCAACCGCCATTGTGGGCCAGCCAAAGGCCATGTTCAGGACCACATTCGCTGTTTTTCGTCCCACTCCCGGCAATGCCTGAAGTGCTTCCCGATCTTCAGGGACTTGGCCTTTATGATCTTCAATCAGCGCTTTTGAGAGTAGGATTACATTTTTTGCCTTGTTTCGATATAATCCAATCGTTTTTATAAGCTCGCGGACCCGGTCTTCGCCAAGGGCAACCATCTTTTTGGGTGTACTGGCCAGCTTAAAGAGCGCACGGGTGGCTTTGTTAACGCCGGAATCAGTCGCTTGGGCCGAAAGAACGACAGCGACAAGCAGTGTAAAGGCATTAACGTGCTCAAGCTCTCCTTTTGGTTCAGGTTCAATTGAGTAAAATCGACGGAAAATCTCTTTTATATCGTCAGATTGAAGCGCTCGTTTCGCCCTTGGGCGACGGTTTACCGCAGTTGTTTTTGCTGTATTGCTCCGTTTTGAAATAGTGGCTGGGGCTTTCTTCGTCATACTCAGAAGAATACAATGAGTGAATTGGATCCCAAATAGGGGATTATTGAAAAATGTTTGTTTCAGCAGATGCTCCAATACTCCGAATGACGATTAGACCTAATCGGTCTCTAACCTCGCGAGGAGCTTGGTTGGTGATCACCTTTGTCTCTGGCTTTGGCTTAATCCTGAGTATTCCATTTATTGTTCTCGGATATTGGCCCGTAGTTGGATTTTATGGTCTGGATATTGGCCTCCTAGCGCTTGCCTTTCGAGCAAGCATAACGGCTTCACGACAAGCCGAAGAACTGATCTTATCACCCATCGAATTACTTGTTCGTCGTCGTTATCGCTCCAACATGGTCCAAGAATGGCGATTTAACCCAATTTGGACGCGTCTTGATGCCGAGCAGGATAAGGAGCTCGGCATTTCTAGCATAACACTCGTCTCACGCGGTCAACATATTGTTATTGGACAGTTTCTAGGGCCGCAGGAAAAGTCGAAATTACTCGTGAAGCTGTCTTCCGGGCTCGGTCAAGCAAAACGGGGCCTAGCTTTCAATCATGAGGCGCAACAATAGATTTCGGGTGTCGGGACGTTTTTGAACTCGATAAGGTCAGCAATGAAAATTATCCGAGCGAGTTTCAATCATGTTGACCGATACTACAGAGATAAAGTGGCCTCCGTCTGAGTCTGAGGTCTCTGATTACGATAAAGTTAGACGTGCAATTGCGTTTATCAGCGCAGAATGGCGGGAACATCCCAGTTTAGAAGAAATTGCTGCTCATATTGGCGTTTCGATACCGCATTTACACGCAATTTTTCGTCGATGGTCGGGGCTGTCACCCAAGGCGTTCCTTCAAGCTGTTACACTCGATCATGCCCGTCGCGTTTTGCGGAGCAATGCGCCACTTCTGGACGCGTCTTATGAACTTGGCTTATCCGGGCCTGGCCGTCTCCATGACCTCTTCATAACCCACGAATCGATGTCACCTGGAGACTGGAAGGCTGGCGGAGCAGGGCTATTGCTATCATACGGCTTTCATCCCTCCCCTTTCGGTGAAGCAATAGCCGTTTCGACAGACCGGGGATTGGCGGGGCTTGGATTTGTCGATGATAACGATCGAGAGGCCGCTCTCCAAGACATGAAAACGCGATGGCCGCGCGCAAATTATATTATGGATCAAGACGTTACCCGACCCTATGTGGTTAGGGCTTTCGACCCATCATTATGGACCCGCGAACAGCCCTTGCGGATAGTGATGATAGGTAGTGACTTTGAGATCCGGGTTTGGGAGGGGCTCTTACAGATTCCATTTGGCCGAATAACAACTTACGGAGACCTCGCAAAGTCCCTTCAGCAGCCTACCGCTGCCCGTGCCGTGGGTTCTGCAGTTGGCCGGAATCCAATATCCTTTGTTGTGCCCTGTCATCGAGTGATCGGGAAATCAGGTTCATTAACCGGCTATCATTGGGGCTTAAATCGAAAACAAACTATTCTGGGCTGGGAAGCCTGTCAGCTGGTAACACCATAAAAACACACCCGATCTTTGTAATTTCTTATGTTTCGAACCTTCGCCGTTCTTGAAGCGCCCTAGGTACCCTCCTATATAGCCATAGAACTCAGGCCAAATAGGCCTTGCTAAGAATTCCACTTTTCAATTTCAGATCTCCGTTTGGATCGAAAAGTGCTGTCGGTGTGGCTTTGGCAACCGACAAACTTGTTAAATACAGGGGACTTAAGAATGGCTAAAGTTATCGGTATCGACCTAGGCACAACCAATTCGTGCATCGCCGTAATGGATGGTAGCGCGCCAAAAGTTATCGAAAACGCTGAAGGCGCACGCACAACCCCCTCTGTTGTGGCCTTCACAGACTCAGATGAACGGCTGGTTGGTCAGCCCGCAAAACGGCAAGCCGTTACCAACCCTGAAGCAACGTTCTTCGCAATTAAGCGCCTGATTGGTCGTACTTTTTCCGATCCTATGACCCAGAAGGATAAAAGTCTGGTGCCCTACGAGATCGTGAAAGCCAATAATGGTGATGCTTGGGTTAATGCCCGTGGTAATAACTATTCGCCATCGCAGATTTCCGCCTTCATTCTTCAAAAAATGAAAGAAACGGCAGAAGCTTTCCTTGGCCAGTCTGTCACACAGGCCGTAATTACCGTTCCAGCATATTTTAACGATGCGCAACGGCAGGCTACAAAGGATGCAGGCAAAATTGCAGGTCTTGAGGTTTTACGTATCATAAATGAGCCCACCGCGGCCGCACTCGCCTACGGGCTCGACAAGCGTAAAAATGGAACAATTGCCGTCTATGATCTTGGAGGCGGCACCTTTGACGTTTCAATCTTGGAAATTGGAGACGGTGTCTTTGAAGTAAAGTCGACGAACGGCGATACATTCCTTGGCGGCGAAGACTTTGATATGCGTCTTGTCGAGTATTTGGCTGATGAATTTAAGAAAGAACAAGGTATTGATCTACGTAAGGACAAGCTCGCACTTCAGCGTCTAAAAGAAGCTGCGGAGAAAGCAAAAATTGAGCTGTCGGCGGCCGCACAAACGGAAATCAACCTTCCCTACATTACTGCTGATGCCTCCGGCCCAAAGCATCTAACATTGAAGTTGACGCGGTCGAAGTTTGAATCTCTTGTTGATGACTTGGTGCAGAGAACCGTAGAGCCTTGTCGTCAAGCCTTAAAAGACGCCGGACTCAAATCAGGCGATATTGACGAAGTCATTCTGGTGGGTGGCATGACCCGCATGCCGAAAGTGCAAGAAGTTGTAAAGTCATTCTTCGGTAAGGAACCACACAAAGGCGTGAATCCTGACGAGGTCGTTGCAATTGGCGCAGCAGTTCAAGCTGGGGTCCTCCAAGGCGACGTCAAAGACGTTTTACTGTTAGACGTCACGCCACTTTCTCTTGGAATTGAAACGCTAGGAGGGGTTTTTACGCGTCTTATCGATCGCAATACAACGATCCCAACAAAAAAGAGCCAAGTATTTTCGACTGCCGAAGATAATCAAACTGCGGTGACGATTCGCGTATTTCAGGGTGAACGTGAAATGGCTGCTGACAATAAGCTTCTCGGTCAGTTCGACCTTGTTGGCCTGCCGCCCGCTCCACGAGGGGTTCCACAAGTTGAGGTAACATTTGATATTGATGCGAATGGCATCGTAAATGTTTCAGCAAAAGATAAGGCAACAAATAAAGAACAACAAATTCGTATTCAGGCTTCGGGCGGCCTATCGGACACAGAAATCGAAAAGATGGTAAAGGATGCAGAAGCTCATGCTGCTGAGGATAAAACTCGGCGGGAGATAGTGGAAGCGAAGAATCAGGCGGAAAGCTTAATTCATTCTACAGAGAAATCTCTCGCTGAGCATGGCGATAAAGTATCCCCATCTGACAAGGCATCTGTTGAAGGCGCAATTGAGGCTTTAAAATCCGCACTTAGTGGAGAAGATCCCGAAACAATCAAAGCACGCACAACAGACCTTATGCAGGCCTCAATGAAATTGGGTGAAGCCATGTATGCCTCCCAGCAGTCTGACGGGCCATCAAACCCTAATGATGCAAATGACAATAAAGAAGAAGATGTGATTGATGCAGATTTTCGTGAAGTTAACGAAGATGATCACAAGAAGAAACGTAACTAGTGTTCCTTCCATAATCAAACAACTGACCCGGTTTGTTAGCTCAAACCGGGTCACGCTGTAATTTGAGTTTTCAAAAAAATATTGAATAAATAATGATTTAAGCATGAGCAAAAACGACTATTATGAAACCTTGGGTGTTTCAAAGACGGCATCGGAATCTGAACTTAAATCAGCTTTCCGAAAGCTTGCTATGCAATATCATCCTGATCGAAATCCTGATAATGCTGAAGCCGAGGCAAAATTTAAAGAGTTAAACGAAGCCTACCAGATATTGTCAGATGCTCAGAAACGGGCTGCTTATGATCGTTTTGGTCATAACGCATTTGAACAAAATGGAGCGGGTGGTGGTGGCTTTGGCTTCCAGGGCGACTTCGGCGCCTCAATGTCTGACATCTTTGACGATCTCTTTGGAGGCCTAGGCGGCCGAACTCAAAGGCGCCAATCAGACGGTCGTGAACGAGGAGCCGACCTTCGCTTTAATCTTCAAATATCACTTGAAGAAGCCTATCACGGAAAAACAGCGACAATAACGATCCCGACAGCACTATCGTGTGATTCTTGCAATGGTTCAGGAGCCCAGTCCGGATCTAAAGCAAAATCCTGTTCGACTTGTAATGGATTTGGCCGTGTAAGGGCAAGCCAAGGGTTTTTCGCAATTGAGCGAACTTGTCCCAAATGCCAAGGTCGAGGCCAAATCATCGAGAACCCTTGCCGTTCGTGCAATGGTGAGGGAAGGGTTACAAAAGATCGAACTCTTTCGGTGAATATTCCTCGAGGGGTCGAAGAGGGAACTCGTATTCGCCTCGCCGGTGAGGGTGAGAGCGGGCTACGCGGCGGCCCCGCTGGTGATCTTTACATTTTTCTATCAATTACAGCGCACCGATATTTTCAACGTGAAGGTGCAGATCTTTATTGTCGAATTCCAATTTCAATGGTGACCGCAGCTCTTGGCGGCGACGTTCGTGTTCCAATGATCGATGGAGAAGCACAATCGGTGTCCGTTTCGGAAGGAACCCAGTCTGGCCGTCAGATTCGGATACGCGGTAAAGGAATGCCTGTCTTACGGTCCCGCGATCACGGCGATCTCTATATTCAAGTTGCAGTAGAAACACCACAAAATCTTACTGCGCGCCAAAGGGATTTACTTAAAGAGTTCGACTCGGAAAGCTCACGTGAAACGCAACCTGAAAGCGTTGGTTTTTTTTCAAAAATGAAAGAGTTTTTCACGGGTACTGAAGAACCGTAGTTATGCGAATTGATTAACCAATAATAATTCGTTCTCTTGAATCCATTATGAATTCAAGAACCGATCCGGACTTAATTTCCTTTTTTCGTGCAGCACTGCTAAATCCTTTAGAAATAGGCGCCATTGCGCCATCTAGTCGGCTATTAGCAAAATCGATTGCTTCACTAATCGATCCGGATGACAGTGGGTCAATTATTGAACTTGGGAGCGGTACCGGCGTCATAACGGACGCGTTGATCGAAAGAGGAATTTCATCTAAAAGACTAATATTGATTGAAATTGACAAATCATTCTTGGCCAAACTTACTAATCGCTTTCCAGACGCATTTTGTATTTCTGAAAGCGCCTATAGACTAGATGTGATTAGGGAACGATATCATATTGAGCCGGCCGCCGTGATTGTTTCCTGTCTTCCCTTACTATTGCGATCATTACTTGAACGTCAGCAATTTATGGGTGCAGTCACCCGCGCTTTAAAGCCTGGAGGAACTCTGGTTCAGTTTAGTTATGGAATTAGGGCGCCAATTCCGGGTTCCAGAAGCCTTGTGATCTACTCAAATCCAAAGCGGATTTGGCTTAATATCCCTCCGGCTACAATCTGGGTATACAGAAAGAGTTTAAATGAACCTTGATTGGTGCGAGAGAATCTGAGACGCGGGTCATTAAGTCAATTTTAAAAGGCCCGCGTAATGATCAAAATCCCTAGCAATGAGCGCTTGATAGTGGCGCTTGATGTAGAGACCGTCGAAAAAGCCCAAGATTTGATCGAGCAACTTGGTGATAGTATTAGTTTTTATAAGATTGGCATGGAATTGGTTTATGCTGGCGGTCTTGATCTTGTAAAAACACTCTCAAAAGAAGGCAAAAAGGTTTTTCTCGACTTAAAATTACACGATATTCCAACGACGGTAGAACGAGCTACGGCACGGATTGCGGACCTCGGGGCAACTTTTCTAACTGTTCATGGTTTCCCGCAGACAATGAAGGCGGCTTTGTTGGGCAAGGGAAAAAGTAATCTAAATATACTGGCCGTGACGGTGATGACATCCTACGATGATAAGGATCTGAGAGAAGCGGGCTATTCCTGCACAGTACAAGAACTTGTAAGAAATCGTGCAGCCCAGGCCCTTGACGCGGGCATCTACGGATTAATTTTATCCCCGCGAGAAGTTTCCGATATTCGTAATGTGGTAGGTTCTAAACTTGAACTCATAACCCCAGGTATTCGACCAGCAGGAGCCGAAGAGGGGGATCAAAAGCGTATCATGACTCCTCGCGAGGCAATTAAAGTGGGGGCGGATCGAGTTGTTATTGGTAGGCCAATAACTGCAGCAGTTAATCCCAAGGTCGCTGCAATCAATATACTCACCGAAATCGAAGAAGCTATTAGTTGACCTAATTTCGATTATTGAGTTTTGTTGAACTTAAGTTGTCGATTACATGGATTGAAAGCTAAATTTATGTCAGATTTGAGGATTGTCGTTGTTGGGGCAGCGGGCCGGATGGGACGCCATCTCATTCAAACGATTAATGGCATGCCTGGCTTAGTACTAACTGGCGCTTTAGAGCGAACAGGAAGCCCAGTTTTAGGACAAGATTCAGGCACACTAGCAGGGTGTGGCATTAATAATATTATAATTAAAGACGACCCTTTGGCGGCCCTTGCTGCGGCAGATGCCTTAATTGATTTCACAACACCGGCTACGACTATTCAGCTATCGGAGCTATCTGCTCAGGCACGCATTGTACACGTCATCGGTACAACTGGGTTGAGCGCTGAAGATCTTGAAAAAATAGAAGCAGCGGCAAGGCATGCTGTCATTATTCGTTCTGGAAATATGAGCCTTGGCGTTAACCTTCTTGCCGCTCTCGTAAAACGCGTTTCAGAAACTCTTGATCCTGCATTTGATATTGAGATTCTAGAAATGCATCATCGTATGAAAATTGATGCTCCGTCGGGAACGGCAATTCTTCTGGGAGAGGCGGCCGCCAAAGGTCGAAAAATCCCTTTAGATGAAAAGCATTCGACTAGAGTTAGAGAAGGCCATACCGGCGCGCGGGAACAGGGTACAATTGGCTTTGCGACACTTCGTGGTGGAACCGTAGTCGGTGATCACAGCGTAATATTTGCGGGGCCCTCAGAGCGAATCACACTTTCCCACATTGCTGAAGATCGTAGTATTTTTGCACAAGGCGCCGTCCGCGCAGCCATTTGGGGCCAAGGTAGAAAGCCAGGGCATTATTCTATGATGGATGTGCTTGGCATTAATGACATATAAATGGTGCCTTTTTCTCTTAATATAAGGATATTTTCATGGAACGCCTGCTTGTGCTCGTTCGGCATGGACAAAGCGATTGGAATCTTAAAAATCTCTTCACCGGCTGGAAAGATCCTGACTTAACCGAACAGGGTATTTCGGAAGCGCAGGCTGCTGGCCAAAGGCTTAAATCATTAAATCTCGGATTCGATGTTGCCTTCACTTCCGCGCTAACAAGAGCGCAACATACATGCAGTCTGATTCTGAACGAACTTGGACAACCGAATCTGAGTACCATTCGCAACTCTGCATTAAATGAACGAGACTATGGCGATCTATCGGGTCTTAATAAAGACGACGCTCGTGCAAAATGGGGAGAAGAACAAGTGCATCTTTGGCGCCGATCATATGATGTGCCGCCCCCAAATGGAGAAAGCTTAAAAGATACCGTTGCACGCGTTCTCCCATATTATTGTCAGGAAATTTTACCTCGCGTACTTGATGGGCAACGCGTTATAGTTGCGGCACATGGTAATTCATTGCGCGCTCTTGTGATGGTGCTAGACCGATTAACCCCCGCGACGATACCTACAATGGAATTAGAAACGGGCATCCCATTGGTTTATCGCTTGAAAGGTAATTCGATGGTGGAATCCAAAAGGATTTTATCTGCTTGATGGAAATTCGAAAGCTTCATGCCTTAGAAGTTCGCAAAAGAATTCTAGAGCTTGCAGTCATACTAGATGATTGCGTCAAAAATGGCGCATCTGTTAGCTTTATGAATCCCTTTGACCTAGGGGAAGCCTCTAAATTTTATGAGGAAGTTGCGTCAAAGTGCGTTGCTGGCGAACTTATGCTTTTTGCGGCAATTTTAGATGGCAAGGCTGTGGGGACGGTTCAACTCGCCCCGAGTCAAAAGCCGAATCAGCCGCATCGCGCAGACCTCGTAAAAATGTTAGTCCATTCGAAACATCGTCGACTGGGTATAGGCCAAAAACTGCTTGATTTGGTTGATTTCGAAGCAAAAAGTTATGGAATCACACTGATTACGCTGGATACGGCGGCGGGGAGTGATGCGGAGCGATTATATTTGCGGGCGGAATATCAAAAAGCGGGTACAATTCCCGATTATGCGCTGTGGCCAGACGGTGGTTATTGCGACACGACTTATTATTATAAACGCATCGGATGAGGACGACGGTCGCGGTTAAACCCGGTGTTTTGTATTTTCCGGGATATTTTGATGTCACCGAGCAGACGGCCCTACTTCACGAAATCAACAATAATGCCAATGAGTTAGAGTGGTTCCAGCCGACCATGCCGCGTTGGGGGACGCCGTTTTCCGTACGCATGATGAATTTCGGACCGCTCGGCTGGGTGTCGGACAAAAGTGGCTATCGATACCAAGCAACGCATCCCGCGTGCGGCCGCCCATGGCCGCCAATTCCAGCAATTTTACTCGATTTATGGCGTACGCAACAACGGTGTTCAGATACTGAACACGGTAGAACAGATACTCCGGAAGGCCCTTGCAATAAGCTATCATCGCTTAATTCCGAGCCCGAAGCCTGTCTCGTCAATTATTACGGGCCGAAAGCCAAAATGGGCCTTCATCAAGACCGCGATGAGGAGGATTTGACCGCGCCGGTTGTGTCGGTCTCGCTCGGCGACACGGCGCTGTTCCGCATCGGGACCGATGAGCGCAACGGACCAACCCAATCCCTCAAACTACACTCGGGCGACGTGCTGGTCTTTGGCGGACCCGCACGTCTGGCGTTTCACGGCATCGACCGGATCTACCCCGGAACCTCCCGGCTCCTGCCGGAGGGCGGTCGAATCAATCTAACACTCCGGCGGGTGACGCGACCGATGCCCTGAGCCTTAGTAGGGAAACAGGTCTTAGCGAGAGTCTCTTAAGATGCGGCGGGTTTTGGTCCACCCTTGGCAACGCCAACCATAGCGGGTCGCAATACGCGCTCGCCAATCATAAAGCCCGATTGAACGACATTCAACACCGTGCCTGAGGGAACCGACGTGTCCTCGATCTCGAACATGGCCTGATGCTGATTGGGATCGAACCGCGTGCCCTGTGGCTCGATGCGGCGGATGCCATGGCGCTCAAACGTGTTGAGAAGATCGCGCTCGGTCAGTTCGACACCCTCGATGAGCGCCTTGAACGGACCCTCTGCTGCTGCATGACTTTCGGGCGGCACGCTTTCGAGCCCCCGGCGCATGTTGTCGGCAACCGTCAGCAAATCACGCGCGAATGACGACACGGCATAAGCTCGCGCATCCGCAATTTCCTTCTCGGTTCGGCGACGCAGATTTTCCATCTCGGCCATGGTGCGCAACGCCTTATCTTTAAGGCTGGCATTCTCGGCATTTAGCGCCTCGATGACGGCGAAGATTTCTGCCTCGCCCGTTGGCTTGGCATCACCCGGAGCGCCAGCGGCCGCGGCTTCATCGGAGGTGGGTTCGGGCGTGTTCTGATCAGTCATGGGATTAAATCAATATCCTGTCTAAAAGGTCAGATGCGGATATCGGCGTTTGGCGGCAGAAAATCAAGATTGTTGATCAACTTAACCAGACGGGGTTTCCATCAAGCGGCTTCGCGGATGCCAAACAATTCCAACAAACTTCGTCGAATGGATGCTTGCCGTCCCGCGTGCCCCACTTTTCCACCGGTCAAATCCGTGACGTAGAACACGTCCACCGCCTTCTCGCCAAAGGTTGCGATATGCGCGGACGCAATGTTGATGTTGAGTTTGCCAAGGGCGGTCGTGAGCTCATAGAGCAGACCCGTCCGGTCCAAGCCCGAAATTTCAATAACGGTGAAACGATTTGAAATAGCATTGTCGATCACGACTTCGGGAACAACAGAAAATGTTTTTGCATTGGACGACCGCTGAGGCGCGCGTGCCGCCACCGCCTCGGCAATTTTGATTTCACCCTTCAAGGCGCGCTCAATGCCCTGCGCCACTCGTGCGGCCCGCCGTAATTCATCCTCATCCTCATCAAACGCCCGCGAGATAAAAATTGTGTCCAGCGCCATACCATCCGTTGTTGTAAAAATTTGCGCGTCAACGATATTGGCGCCAGCCGCCGCACAGGCGCCTGTAATAATTGCTAGAAGACGGGGATGATCTGGCACAGAGATCGTCAATTCCGTTACGCCACGAAAGCGATCCGTTGCCACTTCGGTTGCCAAAGACCTCATATTGCGCTCGGCCGCGAATAAGAATTGAGCGTGTTTGACACGCCGTGCCAAATCAACCTTGAGCCAATAGGCCGGATAATGCCGATCGATATAGGATTCGAGCTCTGAGTCAGACCAATTCGGTAAAGCGCGACGCAGTTCATCTTGCGCCGCGCGCACCCGATGCTCGCGATTGATAACGGAATGGCCACCAGCCAAAATGATTTCTGTTTCCCAAAACAGAGTGCGCAGCAACTGGCCTTTCCATCCATTCCATACACCGGGGCCGACTGCGCGAATATCGCATACCGTTAACACAAGCAGCATACGCAACCGCTCAAGCGTTTGGACAATGGCTGAAAACGACTCAATGGTTGAGGGGTCAGAAAGATCACGGCTCTGCGCAATCGTTGACATATCAAGATGATGTTCGATCAACCATGCGACGGCTTCGGTTTCCGCCTCATTCAAGCCAAGACGCGGACATACTTTGCGCGCGACTTTTGCACCCGCGATTGAATGATCTTCCGGGCGGCCCTTGGCGACGTCGTGCAGAAAAAGCGCAACATAAAGAATCCGGCGATTGCGAATCATCGGCAGGACTTCATGCGCAACAGGGAGTTCTGCCGAAAGCCGACCTGCCTCAATTTCAGCCAAAGCACCAATTGAGCGCAGAAGATGTTCGTCTACCGTATAGTGATGATACATGTTGAACTGCATCATCGCGACGACGCGTCCAAATTCGGGAATGAATTTACCCAAGACGCCGGCTTCATTCATGCGGCGCAGGGTGATTTCCGGTGTCTCTCTTGATGTTAGAATTTCAAGAAAGAGCCGATTGGCTTCTGGAGAGTTACGGAGTTTTGTATCAATCAACCGAAGCGATTGCGTCATCACGCGTGTCGCGTGTGGATGAATTGCGCGATTAAGTTTATCAGCAAAGTAAAAAATGCGGATCAAATTCACGGGGTCGTTTTGGAACACAAGATCATCGACGACCGTCAGTCGTTCATTTTCGATCACAAAATCTTTTGTGTCTTTGATTGCCTTATTCGTCCGCTTCAGCCGCCCGACAAAACGGTTCATGCCGGTTACGGGTTTTGCATGTCTTGCTTCGAGAGCCGCGCAGACAATGGCCGTTAAATCGCCGACATCCTTTGCGATCAAGAAATAACGCTTCATAAAACGTTCAACAGATGAAAGTCCGCCATGGGTATTATAGCCCAGACGCTCTGCTATCGTTCGCTGTTGATCAAAAGAAAGACGTTCTTCCGCACGATTGGATACGAAATGCAAATGACACCGAACGCGCCATAAAAACTCTTCACACCGTAGAAAAAGTTGTAATTCATTGCGATCAAACAGGCCTACATCAACAAGCTCTTTGATATCGCTTACACGATAGACATATTTCGCAATCCAATAGAGTGTATTGAGATCACGCAATCCGCCTTTACCATCTTTAACATTAGGCTCGACGAGATAACGGGAAGACCCTGCGCGCGAAACACGTGTCTCGCGCTCCGCAAGTTTAGCGGCAACAAACTCTGCCGCTGTACCGGTTACGACTTCACGATTATATCGCGCTTGGAATTGATCGAATAGGGTTTTGTCTCCCGCTATAGGCCGCGCTTCCAGCAAAGCGGTGCGGATCGTCATATCCGCTTTGCCTTCTCGGATGCATTCGTCAACAGTGCGAACCGAGTGGCCAACTTTGAGTTTCAAATCCCACAGAGCATAAAGAATGGTTTCAACCACACTCTCAGACCAAGGCGTCGCTTTGTAGGGAAGCAAGAACAAAAGATCGATGTCGGATCCGGGGGCCAAAGTGCCACGCCCATAACCGCCGACCGCCGCAATCGAAATTTTTTCACCCGTTGACGGATTGGCGATTGGATAGAGGATATTGGTCGCGACGTCATGAAGGCCGGACACAATCGAGTCCATAACGTCTGACAAGAAATGGACGCAGGCAAACCCGTCCTTACTCATCAGAAGAATATGTTCCGCCTCGAGTCTTGCCGCCTGATATGTTTCTCTCAAAACGGCAACGACCGCCTGACGGCGGGCTGCCATATCATTCGCGCTGGATGCCGCTTTACGCAAGGCATTAAGCGGAAATTGATAATCCGTCTTCATTGTCTTTAGAACCGCGACTCAATAGCACCCCAAATTTCAGAAGCGAGGTCGGGGCCGCCCAATCGCTTTATCGCCCGCAGACCCGTTGGCGATGTGACATTGATCTCCGTTAGGTGGCCGTCAATCACATCAATACCAACAAAAAGCAGTCCGGAATTTTTTAGAGTGGGGCCGATCCGTTCGCATATCTCGCGTTCGCGCGGTGTCAATTCGGTGGTTTGAGCCGCACCACCGCGCACCATATTTGACCGGATATCGTCCCCACTCGGGACGCGATTAACCGCGCCGCGCGCGACACCATCAATCAAGATGATCCGTTTATCGCCCTCAACCACTTTAGGTAAAAATTTCTGAACGACCCATGGCTCACGAAACGTGACCGAAAAAAGATCATAGAGCGATCCGAAATTAGGGTCCCGCGCCGATAGTTTAAATACAGCGGCACCGCCATTTCCATAAAGCGGCTTCATTACAACATCGCCGTACTCATGCCGAAAGGCTTCAATTTCAGCCTTATCGCGTGTGATCAATGTGGCCGGCATCAATTCAGGAAATTGTGTGACAAGAATTTTTTCTGGTGCATTCCGAACAGAGGCTGGATCATTCACAACCAAAGTCTTGGGATGGATACGCTCGAGCAGATGAGTGGTGGTAATATAGGCCATATCAAAAGGCGGGTCTTGCCGCAGCAAGATCACATTCATCGATGACAGATCGAGACGCTCTGCGGGGGCAAGCGTCACATGATCGCCCTTGATGTCGCGCACCTCAGCCGCATGTACAAGCGCGCTTACAATTCCGTCGCGCATCGCCAATGTATCGGGCGTATAGTAAAATAGAGCATGACCGCGCGCCTGTGCTTCAAGCATCAGCGCAAAAGTTGAGTCGCCCGTGATGTTGATTTTTTCAATCGGGTCCATTTGGACCGCGACACTCAGCTTTGCCACCAGTATCTCCTTTAAAGATTTCTTTCTTCTTTAAGCGAAAGAGAGGTCGAATGCATCTTCGATATGGCGTGGCCAACGCCAGGGTGAAATGATGATCGCGTCACCCCGCAGAACATGGTGTGATGCCCAGGAATTTCGACCGACCCATTCATCGATCGCAAAAGAGAGTTTTCTCTGCTTGTCGGGGTCAATCGCTTCGATTCCGGTGGCAAAATCCCGCCGCGCTTTGACCTCGACAAAGGCGACGACAGAGCCACGAAGCGCAACAAGATCGATTTCACCACTGCGCGCCAAAAAGCGCCGCGCGAGAATGCGGTAGCCTTTCAGGATAAGATAGAGGGCGGCGACCCATTCCGCGCTATGGCCCAACCGATAGGCGGCCCGTCGCCGCTCTGACATTCGTGTCACGGCTCATCCCCGCGTGCGAGTGCTACGGCACGCGCATAGACCTGACGGCGGGGCAGGCCCGTATCCTCCGCAACAATGGCCGCGGCATCCTTGATCGACAAGCGAGCGAGTTGAACGCGCAACCGGTCATCGAGATCGGTTTCGCCGATTATACTATGCGCCTCTTCCGTCGGAGGGCCGATCAAAACTACGATTTCGCCCTTGGGCGTTGGCGCTGCGGCATAGTCGGCCGCCAAAACGGTCAAGGGACCGCGCCGGACGGTTTCAAAGAGTTTGGTGAGTTCGCGCGCAACCGCGGCGGGCCGATCGCCAAACAAAGACGCGGCATCCGCAAGCATATCGGATAGGCGGCGCGGCGACTCAAAAAAGACCAAAGTCGCCGGAATTGACCCAAGAAGTGCCAGCCTTTCGCGCCTTGCCGTCGCTTTTGGCGGCAAAAAACCCTCGAAAAAGAAGCGATCGGTTGGCAACCCGGCGGCAACCAAAGCGGCAAGAACGGCCGAGGGGCCGGGAATAGGAACGACCGAAAAGCCTTCTGCCACGGCCGACTCGACCAGTTTGAAGCCCGGATCTGACACCAAAGGCGTACCCGCATCGGAAATCAAAGCGAGCGCCTGACCGGCCCTTAGCCGCTCCATGATCTTGGGCCGCATCTCGGCGGCATTGTGCTCGTGATAGGCTTGAAGCGGCGTGCTGATGCCATAATGCGCCAGTAAATGCCGCGATACGCGCGTGTCTTCGGCCAGCACCAGATCAGCCGCAGCCAAGGTGGAAAGGGCGCGGAAGCTGATGTCTTTCAGATTTCCGATGGGCGTCGCAACCACATGCAACCCCGGTGCGAGGGGTTCGGCCTCGGCTTTTAGGCCAAAAGCCGTATAAGAAGAGGGGTTTTGCTCACGAGATGCCACGGAAAAACCTTTTTATCGGACCACCCGATGGTTGAGCCCTCGCGTTCGAATCGCATGGGACAAGGGGCAGATGCAACCGGCTTCGCATTGCGGCGCTGCAAGTCCTCTCGATATGATGGGGTTATGATTTTGGATCGGGAGACCAGCGTGACATCGGCACAAGACCACTCCAACCCTACACGGGCGCCCCGCTTCGACGGTCAGCGGTTTCTTCTCATTGCCGGTTTGAGCCTTTGTCTCGGTGTTGCCCTTTCCGGTTGTGTGGCATCGAGCCGGCTGGGCGGTGGCTTGATTTCCCCCGCGCCGGAGGCTGCGCCCTCCACCGCTCAAAATGATGCGGAGGCGGAACCGCCGGTCGCATCCGGACCCATTGCGGGAACCGACCTGCCCCCGCCCGGAGAAGCCGCACCGGCAGTGGCTGCACCGGCTGCGCCGCCCCCGCAATCCGGCACGCCAAAAATCGTATTGCTTTTGCCGCTCTCCGCCTCTGGCGCAACCGGAGCGGCCGCACAGGCGCTCAAAAACGCCGCCGATCTGGCAATGGCCGATCTCTCCAGTCCCAGCATTGAGCTTGTGGTCAAGGATGAGCGCGGCACGCCGGATGGTGCGCGCGAAGCGGCCAAGCAAGCCCTTGCCGAAGGGGCAAGTGTGATTATCGGGCCGTTGCTCGCATCCTCTGTTCAAGCAACAGCCTCGGTGATGCGTCCCGCGTCACGTCCGGTGATTGCATTTTCGACAGACATTGGTGTGGCCGGGCGGGGCGTTTATCTGTTGAGTTTCCTGCCGCAATCGGATGTTGATCGCATCTTAAGTTATGCCGCCGCGAAGGGTAAGAAATCGATTGCGGCGCTTATTCCGGACACCGCTTATGGCAACGCCGTCAATGCAACCTTGCAAAGCAGCGCGGCACGCAACGGCCTCACCCTCAAAACCATTGAACGCTATACACCGGGAGCGATGGATGCCGCCGCCCTTCGCGTCGGCGCGCTGAAAGATCAAATCGATGCGTTGTTCATCGCGGAGAATGGCGATGGAGCTGCGGCGGCGGCGAAGGCGCTGACCTCTGCCGGTATCGACACCAAGAAAATTCAACTGCTCGGCACAAGCGCTTGGGATGATCCCCGCGTGTTTACGACATCCGTTTTTGCAAACGGATGGTTTGCGCAACCTGATAAAGCAGGCTTTGATCGCTTTGCTGAAAAATATCGCACGGCCTATGGAACCGAACCGGTGCGCATCGCCACCTTGGCCTATGATGCGGTGTTCCTTGCAAATGCGCTCAAAAAGAACCGCGGTGATCAGGCTTATGATGCCGCTTCGCTCACTGCGCCGGAAGGGGCGGTTGGCATTGATGGTCTGTTTCGCTTGCGCAGCGACGGCACCAATGAACGCGGCCTCGTTGTGATGCAAGTGACAAAGGGTGGCGCCAGCAAAATCGATGCTGCACCTGCATCATTTCCTTAAGCGCTATCTTAAAACGATAAGGCTCTTACGATTGCATTGAGAACCGGCTTTCCCGACGCTGTCACGCGTATCCTGCGATTGGAAATGACCTCAATCAAGCGCTCCTCAATCAGATGATCGAGCGTTTCCCGGTTGATCGCGCGTCCGGCTAAATGTTCGGCGCGTTCAAGATCAAGACCTTCAACAAGACGAAGTCCCATGAGCAGGGATTCATTGGCGGCATCGAGCGGTAAGAGGCGCTCATCCTCGATTGCGCCATGGCCAAAGGATTCAACTTGTGCGAGCCATGCTTCCGGACTCTTTTCATTGGCGATGGCGTGACGCGCATCTTCGGCACCGAGCCGCGCATGCGCGCCCGGCCCCACGCCGACATATTCGCCATAGCGCCAATATAAAAGATTATGCCGACATTCAGCGCCAGGCCGCGCATGATTGGAAATTTCATAAGCGGGGAGCCCAAGCGCCGCGCAGGTTTCTTGCGTCTGATCAAACAGAGCACGCTGATGATCATCATCCATCGGCGTGAGTTTGCCGGCGGCAACAAGGCGCTCAAACATCGTGCCGGGCTCAATGGTTAATTGATACAAAGATAAATGTTCTGCAGCGAGTGAGACCGCTTCGCGCAATTCTTGCGCCCATGCCGCGGGCGTCTGACCCGGCCGCGCATAAATCAGATCAAAGGAATAACGCTCGAAAACCGCTGCTGCAATCTTAACCGCCGCACGCGCTTCATCCGCGGAATGAAGACGGCCAAGCATTCGTAAATCCGCATCATTCATGGCTTGAAACCCAAGCGAGACGCGATTGACGCCTGCATCACGATAGGCGCGCAACCGTGTCGCCTCAACGCTTGTGGGATTGGCTTCCATCGTGATCTCAACATCACGCGACAAAGACCAATGCCGCGCAATCTCATTTAAAATCGCAGCAATGGTCTTGGCTTGCATCAAAGAGGGCGTGCCGCCCCCGAAAAAAATACTGCCTACTGTTTTACCCTGCGCGCGCTGCGCCTGGTGCGCGAGTTCGCGCGCGAAGGCTTTGACATAACGCTCTTCATCAACGGGGCTGGTGCGTACGTGACTGTTAAAATCACAATAGGGACATTTGGCCGCGCAAAAGGGCCAATGAACATAAACACCGAATCCCGGATCACTTGTGGAATAAGTGTCCATTACACAGCGAGGCAAAGATCAACGAGCGCAAGGAATGCCCGCGCGCGATGCGAGAGGCCAAGACCGCGAGGCGGCAAGCCATGCTTTTCTTCTGGCGTCATTTCTCCGAAGGTGCGTGAATGACCTTCGGGTAGAAACATCGGATCATAGCCAAAACCAGCAGGACCGCGTGGCGGCCACACAAGTGTACCATCAACGCGCCCCTCAACCTCAAGACGATGACCATCCGGCCACACTACAGAAAGTGCGGACACAAACCATGCCCGCCGTTGCTCTGGTGTGACGGCACCCTTCTCCTGAAGATTGGATTCAATCTTGCTCATTGCCGCGTAAAAATCTTTTGTGGGCCCTGCCCAACGCGCCGAATAAAGACCCGGATCACCGTTCAAAGCTTCAACACAGAGACCGGAATCATCGGCGAAGGCCGGCAGGCCCGACAGCGTTGCTGCTGAATGCGCTTTGATAAACGCGTTTTCAGCAAAAGTTATACCGGTTTCATCCGGCTCAGGCAGATCAAGCTCGCCTGCTGAAATCGCCTCGACACCGAAAGGCGCAAGCAATTCACGCATTTCTTTGAGCTTGCCCGCATTGTGCGTGGCAATCACCACGCGCCCTTCGAGCCGTCGGGACACCATCAGCCGATCACCGATTTTTGCAACGAGACCAGCGAACCGATTCCCGTTTTGGCCAGACGCAACAATGACATCAATTCGTCTTCGCTGAACGGTTTACCTTCAGCAGTGCCCTGAATTTCAACAAGACCACCCGACCCCGTCATGACAAAATTGGCATCTGTTTCAGCGGTTGAATCTTCCGCATAATCAAGATCAATCACCGGCATGCCCTTAACGATACCACATGAGATTGCGGCCACGTGATCACGCAACGGATTGCCTGTAATGATGGAGCGCGATTTCATCCAAGCCACGCAATCGTGGAGCGCGATCCATGCGCCTGTGATCGCTGCTGTGCGCGTACCACCATCGGCCTGCAACACGTCGCAATCAAGGGTGATCTGACGTTCTGACAATTGCGTGAGATCGACCACCGAACGCAAGGAGCGTCCGATCAAGCGTTGAATTTCCTGCGTGCGACCCGATTGCTTTCCCGACGTGCTTTCCCGCCGCGTACGCTCCGCGGTTGCGCGCGGCAACATCGAATACTCCGCCGTTACCCAACCTTTACCGGAGCCGCGCAACCATGGCGGGGCTTTTTCCTCGAGAGAAGCGGTGCATAACACGTGTGTTTCGCCAAATTTGACGAGACATGATCCCTCCGCATAGCGGGCGACGTTACGTTCAAGAGAGACCGCCCGAAGTTCGTCGGGGGCGCGTTTGGATGGGCGCATGGGATAAGGTTCCAATAATGATCCTGCCTTCTAGGGCGGCACGCGCGACATCGCAAGACAAGACATGATGATGCCCCGATCTTGATCCCTACTCTTGATCCTAGACGCTCAAACCCACACATTAGACCTGAGAATGACCCGTCCGATTCGAAATTGCTCCAAGGACATGATGAACGACGATCGCCACATACCCTCTTTTAGCCCCCTGATTGATCTCAACCAGCGTTCGCGTGATATTTTCCGACGCATTGTCGAATCTTATCTGGAAACTGGCGAACCTGTTGGGTCTCGCAATCTATCACGATTGATCCCGATTGCGTTATCGCCCGCCTCGGTCCGCAATGTCATGGCTGATCTTGAAAGTGCCGGACTGATCTATGCACCCCATACAAGCGCGGGCCGTTTGCCGACAGAAAGCGGTTTGCGCTTTTTTGTCGACGCGCTGATGGAAGTGGGTGATTTATCATCGGAAGATCGTACACGCATTGAGGCACAAGTACGGGCATCCGGACAAGCTAAAACAACCGAAGCCCTTTTGACTGAGGCATCGAGTCTGCTTTCCGGATTAACGCGAGGCGCAGCGGTTGTATTAACGTCTAAAACAAGTTCTCCGCTCAAACATATCGAATTCGTGCGCATTGAAAAAAGTCGTGCGCTGGCGGTGCTTGTGTCCGAAGATGGGACGATTGAAAACCGGATTGTCGATTTGCCACCCGGCCTCCCCTCATCTGCGCTTGTCGAGGCGTCAAATTATCTTTCTGATCGCATTCGAGGAAAGACGATTAGCGAGCTTCGAACCGAACTCGAACAAGCGCGTAGCGATGCTGAACGCGAACTTGATACACTCACTGCTGAATTGGTTTCAACAGGTCTTGCCAGTTGGGCGGGGCATTCCGAAGATCGGCAGTTGATTGTACGCGGACAGGCTAATCTGCTTGAGGATCTAAAGGCGATTGAAGATCTTGAACGCGTGCGGTTGCTGTTTTCTGATCTTGAGACCAAGAAAGATGTGATTGACATTTTATCGCGTGCAGAAACGGGTGAAGGTGTTCGTATTTATATTGGTTCTGAAAATAAATTATTTTCGCTTTCAGGCTCATCCATGATTGCGGCGCCGTTTCGCGACAACCAACAAAAAATTGTTGGTGTGCTGGGCATAATTGGCCCAACGCGCTTAAATTACGCCAAAGTTGTACCGATGGTTGATTATACGGCGAAGGTCATTTCGAAATTGATTGAAAGTGGGCGTTAATTACGCAACACGCAATAAGACAGCGCCTAAAAAGCCCAATAGACAGGCGATCCACCGCAAACGCCCAACGGGTTCCTTCAGAATAACAACTGATATTCCCAAGGCAAACAGAACGCTGGTTTCGCGAATGGCTGATGCAGCACCCACCGGACCATGCGTTAACGCATAAAGAAACAAAACATAAGAACTCATGGAAAACAGTGACGCGAAAAAACCAAATCGATATTCGCCGCCCATGACGGCCCGCATTGGCGTACCTTCGATTTTCATAAAGAGCGGCATGGCCAATGCATTGATAACGGCGGCGGCCAAACCATAAACCAAAGGGCTGCCGGTGAGCGCAATGCCCTTTACATCCGTGATGACATAGGCCGCGGCTGTCACGCCGCCCAAGACGGCCAAGGCGATGGGCTTCCAGCCCAAAGCGTCTTGGCGCCGCCCCGAGAAGGCCAACAGAATAACGCCGACCGAAACCGTCACAATTCCAAGAAGCCCCAGAGCGCCTGGATAGCCCATCGGCAAAAAGGCGAGATCCAAAGCGGTGACGGCCAAGGGAATTGTGCCGCGCATCATCGGATAGGCGACGGCAAAGGGCATAAGGCGATAAATCGCCATTAAGAGACGCAAAGTTGTTGTGTTGAAGACGATGCCAAGCAAAAGCCAAGGAAAGGCTTCAAGCGGCGGCAACCCGAACCAGACGATGAAAGGCACCGAAATAACGCCCGCCATGAAAACCGTTGCCGTGACGGCGGCCGACGGATTGGGGCGCGAGCGGGCAGCGGCATTCCATCCCGCATGAAAAATGGCGCTGAGCAATGCCGCAAGACAGGGAATAAGGGCCAAGGAACCGCGCCTTCTTTCGGCGAACAAACATGATCCGTGAGTTCTAACGTGGTTTTGTGGGCATGGAGAAGCTCAAAACCGACATAATGCTGCCATTAGCATGGCTCCTGCGCGCCTATAGCAGGGGTGCGCGCATCCGGACCTTGGAAATCAGGCCACAGACTGCTAGGAGGCGTGGCTATGACGACACATTCCTTTGATCAAATTCGCAATTTCTCCATTGTCGCCCATATCGACCATGGCAAATCCACGCTGGCAGACCGTCTGATCCAGAAAACGGGTGGGCTCGCCGAGCGCGATATGGTGGAACAAGTGCTCGACTCGATGGATATTGAGCGCGAGCGCGGAATCACGATCAAAGCGCAGACCGTTCGTCTCTCCTACAAAGCCGAGGACGGCAAGACCTATATTCTCAACCTCATGGACACACCGGGCCATGTGGACTTTGCCTATGAGGTCTCGCGCTCGCTCGCTGCTTGCGAAGGCTCTTTGCTGGTTGTTGACGCATCGCAGGGTGTGGAAGCGCAGACGCTTGCCAATGTGTATCATGCGCTTGATGCCGGCCACGAGATTGTGCCCGTGCTCAACAAAGTGGATTTACCGGCAGCAGAACCGGACCGGATCAAACAACAGATCGAAGATGTGATCGGGCTTGATGCTTCTGAAGCCGTGCCGATTTCAGCCAAGACAGGCTTGAACATCGAAGGCGTGTTGGAAGCGATCGTTAAAAAATTGCCGCCGCCAAAGGGCGATGAAACCGCGCCTGTGAAGGCGATGCTGGTTGACAGCTGGTATGATGCCTATCTGGGCGTTGTTGTTCTTGTGCGGATCATCGATGGAAAATTGCGCAAGGGCTCCGACATTACGATGATGGGCACGCATGCGCGTTACACTGTCGATAAAATTGGTGTCTTCACACCAAAGATGCAGGATGTAACCGAACTCGGCCCCGGTGAAATCGGATTTATCACCGCGCAAATTAAACAAGTTGCCGATACACGCGTTGGCGATACGATTACGGAAACAAAGCGCCCTTGCGCGGAAGCGCTTGAAGGGTTCAAGCCCGCACAGCCTGTGGTGTTTTGCGGTCTGTTTCCGGTAGATGCGGCGCAGTTTGAAGATTTGCGCGCGGCGATGGGTAAGTTGCGTTTGAATGATGCAAGTTTTTCCTATGAAATGGAATCGTCTGCGGCGCTCGGCTTCGGCTTCCGGTGTGGCTTTTTGGGATTGCTCCATCTTGAAATCATTCAGGAACGTTTGAGCCGCGAGTTTAATCTTGATCTCATCGCCACAGCCCCATCGGTTATTTACAAAATTGCCCTGAAAGATGGCACCGATATTGATCTTCATAATCCTGCCGACATGCCGGATATTATGAAGATTGAAACGATTCAGGAGCCTTGGATTCGCGCAACAATTTTGACGCCTGATGATTATCTCGGCGCAATCTTGAAGCTTTGTCAGGATCGCCGCGGCACACAAATCGATTTGAACTATGTCGGCAAGCGCGCGATGGTTGTGTATGATTTGCCGCTCAATGAAGTTGTGTTCGATTTTTACGATCGTTTGAAATCGATTTCAAAAGGCTATGCGAGTTTTGACTATAACATCACCGATTATCGCGAAGGTGATCTTGTAAAAATGTCGATCCTTGTGAATGCCGAACCCGTTGATGCGCTCTCGATGCTCGTTCATCGCACGCGCGCCGACTCTCGTGGGCGCGCGATGTGTGAGAAGCTGAAAGATCTCATTCCGCAACATCTCTTCCAGATTCCGATTCAAGCAGCCATTGGCGGCAAGATCATCGCGCGCGAAACAATCTCGGCGCTGCGCAAGGATGTGACGGCGAAATGCTATGGTGGTGATATTTCGCGTAAACGGAAACTGCTCGACAAGCAGAAAGAAGGCAAAAAGCGGATGCGCCAATTCGGCAAAGTTGAAATTCCGCAAGAGGCCTTTATCGCCGCATTGAAGATGGACAATTAAGGTCCTTTCCGCCTAGGCTTCCCCGCAAGAAAAACGGGAGACGTTATGACGGATTTATCCACGCTTGAAGGGTTTCACTCACGCTGGGTCGAGGTGTTCAACGCACACGATCTTGAAGCGCATGCCATGCTTTATAAAGAAGACGCGATGTTGTTCGGGTCCGTTCCCGAGCTGATTGTCGGACGCGCAGCGATTAAAGCCTATTTTGGGGGCCGCGGTCCCCATGTACATGTGAAGCATTATCCGTTTCCGCGTGTCGTCATGATTTCAGACGGGGTTGCGGCCACCGCTGCGCATGTTGATTTCGCTGATGGTGATACGCTTATGCCCTATCGCGTGACATGGATGCTGGTAAAGCGCGACGGAACTTGGAAGATCGCGCAACATCATGGTTCGCCGCGCGGGTAAGGCGGTGACCGTGATTGCCGTTACCTTTATTCTCGACGCACTGATCATCGTTGCGATGCTGCTATCGGCTCTCTTATGGCTTTTCGCGAGTCGCAACAGATTACGCCGGGTCAGTCGCCATGAAGTGCTCGATTACGCCGATATCAATCGCATCGTAACGGCGGTTAATCGTGCGCAAATTCTCAATGCGCGCGCCGCATTGATGACCGCACTTGCCGCTTTCCTGGCGGCCTTGCGCGTGATGATCGATCTATGGGTGATCATGTGAATTTCATGATCACCCATAGACGCTGCACTCTTAGTCAAACAATTCTTCGAGGAAGGATTTGGGTCTCTTCTGGTAAGAATGACCATAGGATGGTGGTGGATGACCGTATGACGGCGGCGGTGCAGAAGGATAGGATTGCGGCGGCGGTGGCGCTGCATTCATGCCGCTTCGCTCAATAATCTTATCGAGCTCGCCGCGATCAAGCCATACGCCGCGACATTGCGGGCAGTAATCAATTTCGATGCCCTGACGCTCACTCAAAGTGAGCGGAACAGAACAAACCGGACAAGGCATGCCAGTTGAAGAACGTTGCATGAGAGGGTCTCCCTGAATTCAGGCCCTCTCGCGAATCATCCCCCATGGATGGGTAACGGATCGGGCCCAATGATGCGGTCCGACATCACATGGGTTTCAAAAATTGAGTTTTTGAAAGCCAATGTCAGAGGGGCCCGGCCCGCATGAGGAGAGAAGAAAAAAATTACGGCGATTCTTTGACGACGCACCGCTCACCTGAATTAGTGTGCGCGGGAGATACAGAAATCGACCGCTTCGAGCATCGACCGCTTCATCGGTGTATCCGCAAAAATTGCTAAGGCATCGCGGGCCATCGCGCCATAGTGGCGCGCACGTTCGATCGTGTCTTCAATAGCGCGATGTTTTTTCATGATCGTCATGGCTTCAGCCAATTCCACATCACCATGTTGGCCATCTTCAAGCGCGCGTTTCCAGAACGCGCGTTCAGAATCATTGCCGCGACGATAAGAAAGCACGACCGGCAATGTGATCTTGCCCTCGCGGAAATCGTCACCGGTATTTTTTCCGAGCTTGGTTGCAACGCCTCCGTAATCGAGCGCGTCGTCGATCAATTGAAAGGCAATGCCGAGATTGGTGCCATAAGACCGGCATGCGGATTGTTCTGCTTTGCCCTTATTGGCAATGATCGGACCCACTTCACAGGCAGCCGCAAACAAAGCCGCCGTTTTACCGCGGACAACTTGTAGATATTCATCCTCGGTTGTTGCGGTGTTTTTGGCAAAAGCCAATTGCATGACTTCGCCTTCGGCAATGACGGTCGCGGCTGTCGACAACACATCAAGCGCGTGAAGTGAACCCACTTCAACCATCATCTTGAAGGCTTGGCCGAGCAGAAAATCGCCCACCAGCACGCTGGCCTCATTACCCCACAACATACGGGCGGCGAGCTTGCCGCGACGCATCTCGCTGTCATCGACCACATCATCATGCAGCAATGTAGCCGTATGCATGAATTCAACGGCGGCGGCGAGTTTCACATGGCCTTCGCCCTCATAATCGCAGAGCGTGGCCGTGGCGAGGGTTAGCATCGGACGCAGGCGCTTGCCGCCTGAATCGATCAAGTGCCGGGCGATCTCCGGAATCATTTCCACATCGGAGCCGACACGAGACAGGATCATCCGGTTGACGCCTTCCATGCCCGGCCGCGTGAGCGACAACAGCGCGTCGAGCGACGGGCCACCTGACGCCTTCTCCTCTAGCGAAACAACAACGCCCACAATCTTGATCCTTTTTCGTCTGCCCTGATCAGCGGGCGGAAAATGCCACGCCGCGGACAGCTTCGCAACGTGCGACAGTGTGACCTTGCCAAGCTACCCCGAGAGCCGATAGTGCACGCCCATGACGATGACTGATTTTCTGGGCGGCAAAATAAGGTTGGCGCAAGCACGGACGGGCCATCGAGCGGGTACCGATGCGATTTTGCTTGCCGCCCTCGTTGCTCAACACGACGCGGGTCATTTGATTGATGCCGGTGCAGGTACAGGTGCGGCGGGGCTTTGCGTCGCCGCACGCTATCCCGAAGCAATCCTTCGCCTCGTTGAAATTGACGCCGACCAATGCGCGCTTGCCCAGGACAACATCGCGGAAAACAGGCTTTCGTCGCGGGTGAGCGTCGTCGAGGCAGATCTTTTTGGCAGTTTTGCCGAGCGGCAGGGCCTAGGCCTGACACAAGAGGACGCCAGCTGCGTTATTACGAATCCACCTTTTCTCGATCCGACCCGCGACCGGACGACACCCGACCCGGACAAAGCGCGTGCGCATGTGATGCCCGAGGGCGGCCTCGCACTCTGGCTGAAATCCTGCCGCGCGATGCTGGCGCCGCAGGGACGGCTTCATCTCATCCATCGGGCGGATCGATTAACGGAAGTGCTCGAAGCACTTTCGATCGGATTTGGTGCGCTTGCGATCCGTCCCGTTCATCCACGCAAGGATGAAAATGCCAGTCGGATTCTCGTCTCCGCTGTCAAAGGGAGTCGCGCGCCGCTCACAATCCAACCCGGATTTGTGCTGCATGATGCCGACGGGCGCTTTACGCCAGAAGCAGATGCGATCCATCGCGGTTTGACGGGATTTAACGCGGACTGAACAATGCCGCGACACGGCGCCCCGTCTCCCGGCGCAAGGCCATAATTCCTGTATCTGTGTGACGGCTCGGATGAACACGGTTTGTCAGAAGCGTCCACGCATAACCACGTGCCAGATCAATCCAAAGCCCTGTACCGGTGAATCCGAGATGACCGATTGTGCGCGCCGAATGACCCTCGCCGCCATGCCAACCCGCATGATTAATCTCCCAACCAAGCGCGCGGGTTCCGGATTGCGGTGTCTCCATCGCCTTTGCCATTTCCGCGGAAAGCCCCGTGCCGGAAAGAATAAGAAATGCGTGATCGAGAACGCCCTCGACCGTGCCGAAAAGACCCGCATGACCTGCTGCACCTCCAAGGGCATAAGCGTTTTCATCGTGAACGGCACCACGCATGACACGCCCACGCCACGCGCAAAATTCTGTTGCAACGCTATGTTCCGTCGGTGGTGTAAAACTTAAGCCCGAAGCCACCGGCTGCTTACTTAAGAGCGTGTCCGTCACGCGTTCGATCACAAGACCAAGCAGCATAAAATTAATATCGGAATAAACCGAAGGACCTGATTTCCATGCGCGTTGTAAGATATAAGCGCGCAAAGTCTCTGCATCTTGCCCAAGCGTATAAAGAGGTTCAACCGCAGGCAGATGCGTTTGATGGGATAAGAGTGCCCGCAGTGTTAAGACCCGCTCAGGCGCCGATAAATCATATTGTCGTAAATCGGGAATGTAGTTTGAAATTTTCTCATCGAGATTGAGTTGTCCCGCATCAACCAGCTCTAAAATACGTCGCGTTGTAAAAATAACTTTGGTCAATGATGCCAGATCAAACCACATGGTTTGATCGAAAGGCACAGTTTCTGGTTCGATTTGCGCTTGACCCACTGAGCGTATGAATTTTTGACCATCCAGTTTGACAACACCGAGAGCCGCGCAAGGAATGCGCTTCTCTTTGACCGCCTGCCATGCCGGTTCAAACACCGCGTCCATTTCAATTTCAAAACTCATTGAAAGCTCATCACGACGGAAAATGGATTGCCCCACCGGTTAAGGGAAGGGGCACGCCCGTTGTTGAGGGAAGACTTAAAGGAAATTCTTTCAAAGACCTGACGGCGAGCCATGCGAAACACTCTGCCTCCACCATATCACCGTTCCACCCCAGAATTTCGATGGGTTCTACAGAAACCCCAAGACGGGCCGAAAGGCCGTTCATCAGATATTTATTATGGCGCCCACCTCCGCAGACATACCAATGGTGTGGTGGTTGAGAAACATGATCAAGCGCTTTCGCAATCGACTCAACCGTAAATGCAGCGAGAGTGGCGACACCATCGGCGTCACTCATCGGTTCAACCAAGGTCATGCCGTCATGAAATGAATTACGATCCAATGATTTCGGAGGTGCTTTCGAAAAATAGGGATGCGTAAGCCATTGAGCAACGCAGGTCTTGTCGACCTGTCCCTCCTTTGCCAATTGACCATCGCGATCAAATAAAAGCCCGCGCCGCGTCTTTATAAAATCATCCATCATTGCGGATGCCGGACCTGTGTCGAATGCAATGACGTCAGAGCCATTGACATAAGTGACATTGGCCACACCACCAAGATTAAGAATCATGACGGGTTCTGATCTCAAGCCCAAACGGGCTTGATGATAAAGCGGTGCGAGCGGTGCGCCTTGCCCACCCGCTCGAACATCGGCGGATCGGAAATCACTAACGACCACACAACCCAAGCGATCGGCCGCACGCTGACCGTCGAATAGCTGTCGCGTTATGCCCCGTTCAGGTGCATGAAAAACTGTCTGCCCATGAAAACCAATGACGTCAAACGACTCCGGACGGGCTCCCTGCGCAGCGCAGAACGCGGTTACCGCATCACAATGCGAATCGGTTATGGCAATCACGAGATCCGGATCAGGATCGCCAGCGGCGAGCACCGGATCTGAAATCAGCGACAAAAGACGATGCCGCAGCTCTTCGGAATAAGTACCCGATCCGGATGCGCCAACTTGAATGTCATATAATCCATCAGTCGTAATTGCTGCCACGTCGATCGCATCCATTGACGTACCGCTCATGACACCAATGGCATGCGCAATGGGACCATCAGCCGGCATTTGTACGCCTTTGCTCTTTAAGTCCAAATTTATCGCGTGCTTTCAGCATTGTTCAGACCGTATTCATCCGCGAAGCATTTTCCTATATACTCGTTTAACCTTATTCTCGGCTAGACTGGAAATGCGGCATTTTATGAGGATGAGCTTGGGTCAGAGATTAAAAACCGTTCGGCATTATTCATTTCTTGTTTTGGTACTGGCAGGTTTGACGGCCTGTCAGCGCTATGAATGGACGCATCCCACAAAATCAATTGAACAATTTGGCCGTGATAAATTTTCCTGTGAAAGCCGCGCGTCACGGCTTTATCCCCTTATGCCCGTTACGGTGATGGAGGGTGGTGGCTATATTTATGATGATGATTTCTATTGCCGGCATAGGCGGGGCAGATTCGGCATGTGCTATTCACGTCCGCCAATCTATGTACCGCCGACCTATTCGACACGCGATATGAATGAAACATCTCGTAATCAAGCGGTTGAATCATGCCTCTATAGTAAGGGCTATGTTCTTGTTCCTGCCAAATAAGTGTTACGACTCGTTTGATACCTATCAAAGACAGATTGATCGCCCATATCCAATGTCATCACCGCTGCGCAAGCAGCGATGCGCGTTCGCGCATGGACGCCCGATCCTTTCTCGGGGGAGCGGGATCGGGCGTCCAAGATCATTTCGATAAAAGGAGTGGACCGAATTAAAACGTACCTGTTAAGGGACGCAAGCGTCTGAAATGGACACGCATCGGACCATCATGTCGCTCATAAGAAACAACACCGTCGCGCTTTAATTTTGAAAAGGCGCGGCTGACCGTTTCGAGAGTCAAACCAAGATAATCGGCAATTTCCGAACGCGTCATGGGAACGCGTACAATAACGCCATCGCCATTATGTGTTTGGTCGGCTGATGATGCTTCTACGAGATCAAGAATATAAGATGCCACGCGTTCAACGGCTGTTTTTCTCCCGAGAAGAACTGCATGATCATGAAGTGCGCAGATTTGTGCTTTCAAATGATCGGCAACAAAAATTCCGAAGGCCGGTGAACGCTCTGCTGTGACACGCTCAAATGCAGCGACACGCGTTTCCGTCAGTGTTTCGGCAATGCTGTCATGTTTGCCATTTGGTGTAACACCAAAAATCGCCCCTGGACCAAGCACTTCAAAAATTTGCCGCCGCCCATCGGGCAGTAATTTCGAGAGCATGACTCGGCCCGATACGACGCGATAGATCGCACGGGCCGGTTCACCTTCATCAATTATTGTGGTGCGCGGCGGAAAATCGACAGGTCTGCCAGAAGCAGACCCTTCTGGCTGATATTCAACGTCATCGATCATGATCCTTCTCCGACCTGCAGAGGGTAACGAAACGAGGAAACCTCCGTCAGAGACTGGCTGAATAAACGATGCGCACGAGATCGGCGGTGTTTCGCGCACCAATTTTTTCCATGATCCGCGCACGATGGACTTCAACGGTTCTTGGACTAATTCCTAATTGGCGACCGGCCTCTTTGTTTGAAGCGCCCAATGCAATTTTTTCAAGAACATCGCGTTCACGGGGCGTCAAACGATCACCACCGCGAAGAGCACCAAGATCGGGGACCGTGGTTGCACCTGCACGCCGATCGACCAAGGCTTCACGGACACGCCCGACAACCGAATCAGCTGCACACGGCTTTGTGACAAAATCTTTCGCGCCTTTTTTCATGGCGCTCACGGCTGAATCCACATTGGCGCCGCCCGACATCATGACAATCGGAGCTGTCACTCTTTGACCCAATTCACCCAAAAGATCGTTATCATTTGTACCCTGCACGCTTGTATCCATCAAAATACAATCGGGTGAGCGGCTACGGGTGGCAGCCAACAGGGACGGTCCATCAGAGAAGGACGTCACGTGATAGCCGGCTGTTTCGAGACTCGATGCAACGGCACTGCGAAAGGCGAGATCGACATCCGCGATAAAAATTTCATTTCCTGCAGAACTGATAAGCGTCATGTGCCAACTCCTGACAAAGATATACCCTCCCCCGCAAAGACTTTGCGTGGCCGACTTTTGAACTATCGTTAGTCAAATTTATCGGGTGGAACCGGAATTCACTCGTTCCGGGTTCTCACGAACTAAGGATGAAACGCCCAATACGCGAATTGGTTGCGTAGTTTGTCGCTTAGATACATTTCGAAGATAAGGAGGAGTCTTTACAGGCTCTTCACGTAAGGGCACGCACGAGCCGTGCTGTGGCCTCGGCGAGATCTTCTGCCTTTCTCGCAAAGCAGAGACGAAGCCAGGGATTCTGATTGTTCGCAAAAGCTGACCCAGGGGCAAGTCCGACATTGGCGTCGTCGACGAGACGTTTGGCGAGGGCCATGGGGTCTTTGGCGCCATCTACTTTAAAGTAGAGATAGAAAGCACCTTCGGGCTTGGCGAAGTGAACGCGACCCGTTGCGAGCAACCCATCACACACGATATCGCGGCCTGCACGCGCGCGCGCAATTTGATGCTCGACAAAGCTGGTGCCGTGATCGAGAGCAGCGATGGCGCCGCGTTGCAGGAATGTGGCGACACCGGAAGATGAATACTGAATGAGGTTTTCAGCCGTTTGCGCGAGCGAGGGGTGGCATTCCAGCCAGCCGATCCGCCAGCCCGTCATGGCCCAATTCTTCGAAAAGGTTTGAACGAAGAGAATGCGATCGTCGGGGTCCATCACATCATGAAAGGACGGCGCGCGCTTGGACCCATCAAAGACGAATTGGCCATAGATTTCGTCAGCGATGATCCAAAGCCCGTGTTTGCGGGCGAGCGCCAGAACCTCTTCAAGCTCGGCGCGGGTGGCTGTCCAACCGGTTGGATTGGAGGGCGAATTGATAACAATCGCGCGGGTGCGGGGCGTAACCGCCGCGGCGAGGCGTTCAATGTCCAAGAACCAGCGGCCATTGGGCCCGTCATCGGTGAGGCCCATGGGCACATCGACCGGAACCCCGCCAATGGCCAAAGCGCAGCCTGCGAAATTCGGCCAGGCCGGTGAAGGGATGATCAACTCATCGCCCTGAGAGAGCGCCATGCGGATCGCCACCTGCATCGCATGCATACCGCCAATGGTGCAGAGGAACCGTTCCGGCGCAAAATCCTGCCCGTAAAGACCGCTCATATAACGAGTGACGGCCTCGCGAAACGCGGGAATGCCGCGATTGGGCGTGTAAAATGTCTCCCCGGCCGCAAGCGAACGCGTGGTCGCCTCGGTGATAAAGGCAGGGGTCGCCATATCACCCTCTCCGGCCCAAAGGGGGATGAGACCCGGCCGTCCCCATCCATATGTGAACACCTCGACAATGCCACTGGGCGGAACCGCAAGCGCCTCAGGACGAACGGCTTTGGTGAGATCGGTGGCGCGGTCGGCGGAAAAAGACATGATCAAGGGTTCCGATAAAAAGGACGCCCTCTTTGTTCCATAAAGCAAGGATGCTTGCCAGACCGCGCCTGACCTGAAATGGTCAATAAGACCAAGAATTTCGGGGGTATTCGGAATGATCGCGGGCTGGTTCGTCATTTTGGCGGCGCTTGTGTATCTGTCGGCCCTGTTTGCCATCGCCCATTTTGGCGATCTCTATGGCGAACGTCTGCATGTTGGCCGCGCACGGTCTTCCATCTACGCGCTGACGCTTGCCGTCTATTGCACCTCGTGGACGTTTTTCGGTTCCGTAGGACTGGCCTCATCCACAGGATTCGATTTTTTGGCCATTTATATTGGCCCTATTTTGATGATCGGCTTGGGCCATAATTTCGTGCGCCGCATCGTGCGCCTCGCCAAAACACAGAATATTCTGTCGGTCTCCGATTTTGTTTCCGCCCGTTATGGCAAGAGCGGGCGCGTGGCGGCGATTGTGGCCATCATCGCGGTGATCGGATCGATCCCCTATATCGCGCTGCAACTCAAAGCGATCACCGTGTCACTCAGAACGCTCCTGGAAGCCGTGCCCGGCGGTGTGGGCGGCTTATCAACGCCCGCCTTCGGAACGCTCGCGCTTATGGTGGCCTTGGTTCTGGCCGCCTTCACCGTGACATTTGGAACGCGCCATATCGACTCGCGCGAACATCACACGGGACTATCCATTGCGATTGCGAGCGAGTCCGCCATCAAACTCGCAGCTTTCCTGGCTGCCGGAATTTTTGTGGTTTGGGGCATGTTCGGTGGCTTATCGGCACTGGTGAGCGAGGTCATGGCGCGCGCCGATGTGCGACCTCTGCTTGATCGCAGTGGCGGTTTCGCATCGGTCCTCGCGATGACGGGTCTTTCGACCGCAATCATTCTGCTGCTGCCGCGGCAATTCCATATGACGATTGTCGAGAACCGCGATGAAAGCGATACAAAACGCGCCGCATGGATGTTTCCGCTCTATCTTGTTTTGATCAATCTGTTTGTGATCCCGATTGCGCTGGCCTCCGATCTTGTATTTCCGCCCGGTATGATTGATCGCGATATGGCGATTTTGGAATTGCCGCTCAAAGCCAGCACTGGGTTGATCGCGCTTGTGGTATTTATCGGCGGCCTATCGGCATCCACCGCCATGGTGATTGTCGAATGCGTGGCTTTGGCAACGATGATTTCAAACGATCTCGTCATGCCACTTCTATTGAGTGAAAAAACACGCATCCTCGGCGCGCGGCCCGGCGATCTGGGTGGTCAGGTGCTCGCGGTGCGGCGCCTCGCCATCGTGATCATTCTGCTTGCGGGTTATAGCTATTTCCGATCGACCAGCGATGCCGCGCTCGCGTCCATCGGTTTGATTTCCTTTACCGCGATTGCGCAGATTGCCCCATCGTTTTTCGGTGGGCTCTTCTGGCGCAAGGGGACGGCGCTCGGCGCGATGGCGGGTCTCATATCCGGGCTTGCGGTGTGGGCTTACACGCTCATTCTGCCGACGCTGGCTAATCCGGCTGCCTTTGGTCTTGATGAGCTGATCCGCAACGGACCATTTGGCCTCGCGCTTCTCAAACCTACAGCGCTGTTTGGTACCACACTGGTGCCGATTGCTCATGGTGCCTTTTTCAGTCTCGGCGTGAATATTCTTTGCTATATCGGCTTCTCGCTCCTACGCGCGCCGACTCCGATTGAGAAATTGCAAGCCAATTTGTTTGTGAGTGCTGATAATCCTCTCCGGAATTTGAATTTCCGACGTTGGCGCAGCACTGTGACTATCGGTGAACTCAAGCGTGTGGTCGGTCGTTATCTCGGCGTTGATCGCGCGGAAGCTGCATTTGCCTCCTATCCGGCTCCATCCGGTATTGATGATCAACCGGCGGATCTCGATGTGTTGCGCTTTGCGGAACATCAATTGGCATCGGCGATTGGTGCGGCCTCATCGCGCCGTGTGCTTTCAATGATGTTAAGCGGCGGTAATGTCAGCCAATCGGACGCGTTGCGTTTGCTTGATGACGCATCCGCCGCGCTCCAACATAATCGCGATCTTTTGCAGCACGCGTTGGATCATGCCCGCCAAGGTGTCACCGTGTTTGACACGAATCTCCATCTTCTATGCTGGAACCGCGAATTCCAAATGCTATTTGAGCTTCCCGATTCCTTGATGCGTGTCGGAACGAGTTTGAATGATATTGTAGCGTTCAATGCACGCCGCGGCCTCTACGGTAAGGGCCGCGCTTATGATTTGATCACTGCGCGGCTGGAAAGCTTTGTGAATGACACAAATCCTGTACGTCTCAAACTCTATCCCGAAGAACAAACCATTGAAATTCGCTCGGCTCATCTTCCCGATGGTGGCATCGTAACGACCTATACCGATATTACCGAGACCGTTGCGGCAGAAGATGCGCTCGCACGTGCCAATGAGTCACTCGAAGGGCGCGTTCGTGAACGTACTGAAGAACTATTGCGCCTAAACGGCGAATTAAGTCGCGCCAAATCGGAAGCTGATGAAGCCAATCTTTCGAAGACGCGATTTCTAGCGGCCGCCAGCCATGATATCTTACAACCTTTGAACGCGGCCCGACTCTACGCCTCAGCCCTTCTCGACCGCGGCACGTCGACAGGCAATGATCAGCTGGTTCAGAATGTTGCATCATCGCTCGAAGCGGTCGAAGATATTTTAACCACGCTGCTTGATATTTCACGACTTGATGCCGGTGCGATGAAACCGGAACTTTCTACTTTTGCTCTTGATGATGTATTTAATCAATTACGGATTGAACTTGCTCCTCTGGCTGAAGAAAAAGGAATAGAACTGCGCTTTGTTAAGACTGCTTTATCCGTTCGTTCCGATCGTCGTTTGTTGCGGCGTCTGTTACAAAATCTGATTTCAAACGCCATCAAATACACGCCGCACGGTCGGGTGCTGGTCGGCTGCCGCCGCATAAAGGGCAAAATCCGTATCGATGTTTATGATACGGGATTAGGTATTCCGCTCGCGCAACAAAAATCTATATTCCGCGAATTCAAGCGCCTTGATGACGGTGCAAAAATAGCGCGTGGTTTAGGGCTTGGATTATCGATTGTTGAGCGTATTGCACGACTTTTGAAGCATCCGCTCAAACTGAAATCGGAACCGGGCCAAGGTTCGCATTTCTCAATTGAAGTGCCCGTAGGAGATCGTGTGTCAACGACACGCAAGACGACGACGCCTCACCGCGATTTATCCGCACCACTTGCGGGATTAAAGATTTTAGTCATCGACAATGAACCCGCCATTCTTGATGCCATGAATAATCTACTCAGTGGTTGGGGCTGCATCATCCACACTGCTTCTGGCATTAAAGCGGCAGAAGCATTTCACACTGATCTTTATAACGATATCGATGTGATTATCGCCGATTATCATCTTGATGATGGCACAGGCATTGACGCCATTGCGCATCTGCGACGTCAATCCGACCGCATGATCTCAGCAATTCTTGCGACCGCCGATCGTTCAGAGCCCGTTCGAATTGCCGCTGCCGCTGCCGATGTCACTCTCGTGCACAAGCCTTTGAAGCCTGCCGGATTACGCGCTCTTCTTTCGCAATGGCGTGCGACACGGTTTGCAGATGCAACGCAATGATCTAGCCCGCGTAAAAGGTGCGGCCGCTACCAGCCATTGTTTCAAGGTTCTGTGGCGGCTTGAAGCGCGGACCGTGCTTACGGGCGAGATTATCGCAGCGTTCAATAAAAGTCTGCACACCCATGCCATCGATCATTGATAAAGGGCCGCCCGTGAAAGGCGCAAACCCGAATCCTAAAATTGCGCCGATATCGGCTTCACGCGCATCTTCGAGAATACCCTCTTCCATAGAACGAGCCGCCTCAAGCGCTTGAGTCATCAAAAGACGATCTTTCAACTCTTGAACATCAAAATTGTCTGGAGTTTGGTTTCGCGTTGTGAGCGCTGAAAGGCCAGACCAGAGATATTTGGGACCCTCTTTCGGGTACTCATAAAATCCATGACCATTTTTACGACCATAGCGTTCCATTTTTTCAACAAGTGTTGAAATCAAGCGCGCTTGTACCGGATTAAGAGCCGCATCACCCAAGGCGGCCTGTGTGGCTTTCATGATTTTAAAAATCAGATCAAGCGCGATCTCATCTGACAAAGCGAGCGGCCCGACAGGCATGCCGGCCATGCGCGCCGCATTTTCAATGAGAGCGGGGGGAATACCCTCGTCCAGCATCAAATGGCCTTCGAGAAGATAATTCAAAACGCAGCGATTGGCGTAAAAGCCGCGTGCATCATTCACAAGGATGGGTGTTTTGCCGATGGCGCGAACAAAATCAAAGGCGGCGGCAATGGCTTCAGGCCCAGTCTCTTTACCTTTAATAATTTCAACCAGCATCATCCGATCAACCGGCGAGAAAAAGTGGATGCCGATGAAATCCTGACGGCGTGAGAAGCTTGCCGCGAGATCTGAAATCGGAATGGTTGATGTATTTGAAGCGAAGATGACATCTGATCCCATTGCGGCTTCAGCCTCGCGAATGGTCTCGTCTTTGACGTGCGGATCTTCAAATACCGCTTCAATCACAAGCTCACAATCGGCAAGCAGTGTGTAATCGGCGGTGGGGTTAATACGTGCAAGAAAAGCATCGCGTTCGGCCTCGGTTGCGCGACCTTTTGCAACCCGCGATGAAATGGTTTTATCCGCTGTCGCTTTACCCTTTTGAGCACTCGCTTCATCGCGATCAATCAACACGACGTCGATCCCAGCGAGTGAGGCAACGGTAGCGATACCCGCACCCATAAAGCCGGCGCCAATAATACCGATGCGCTTGAATTTTTTTGACGCAATGGTTTGCGGCCGCCGTGCGCCTTTGTTTAGCGCTTGCATTGACACAAAGAGCGAACGGATCATCGCCTTCGCTTCTTTGCTCTTCAAAATATGTGCGAAGTAACGGCTTTCGATGCGAAGTGCCACATCCATCGGCACTTGCAAGCCTTCATAAACAGACTGGATGAGCGCTTTGGCGGCCGGGTAATTGTCAAACGTTTCTTTGCGGCAAATCGCGCTGGCTGCTGGCCACACCATCATGCCCGCTTTGGAATAGATCGGGCCGGACGGTAGTTTGAACTTCTCGTGATCCCATGGCGCGATTGGCGAACCACCTTGTTTGATCCACGCTTTAGCGCGCATGATGAGTTCACTCTGCGGCGCACTATCATGAATAAGGTTGAGCTTCTGCGCCGCGTCGGGCTTTAGCGCTTCACCCTTCATCATCATTAACAAAGCGTCAGCCGTTGGAGCCAGTCGGGCCACGCGTTGCGTGCCTCCAGCGCCTGGAAAAATTCCGATTTTGATTTCGGGTAACCCGATGCGGGTTTTCTTATCGTCCGAGAGAATGCGATAATGACAAGCTAGCGCGAGTTCTGTCGCGCCTCCTAAACAAATGCCGTGAATTGTGATCGCAAAGGGCTTGCCGCAGGTTTCCAATTTGCGGAAGAGCAGGCTGAGGCTACGTGACTCTTCAAAGAAAATCCGGTTTGCTTCATCGGCGCCGAGTGTTTTCTCGTTCACGCGTGCGCGTTCAGCCATTGCCTCAAGCATGCGAATATCAGCGCCACCCGAAAAACTGTCCGACTTTCCGGAGGTGATCACACAACCTTTGATCATGTCATTGGCGACAACATGATCTATGACATGATCGAGATCTTTCATCGTCTCATCGATGAAAATATTCATGCTGCGGCCGGGTGCGTCCCATGTAAGGAGTGCAATACCGTCGGCATCGATTTCAAAGTGAAATTGCGTCAAGGTGAGGCTCATCGTCATCTCTCCTTATACGCGCTCAATAATCGTGGCGGTGCCCATACCCGCGCCGATGCAAAGCGTGATTAACGCCGTTGTTTTATTGCTGCGCTCCAGCTCGTCGAGCACTGTACCGACGAGGATCGCTCCTGTCGCACCAAGCGGATGGCCCATCGCAATTGCGCCGCCATTGACGTTGACTTGCGCTGGATCGAGGTCAAAGGCCTGCAAATAGCGCAAGACAACGGAAGCAAAAGCTTCGTTGACTTCGAAGAGATCAATATCCGAAATTTTGAAGCCTGATTGGCGGAGTAATTTTTGTGTGACATCGACAGGCCCCGTCAGCATCAATGCCGGATCCGAACCGATATTCGCAAAGGCGCGGATTTTCGCGCGGGGTTTGAGGCCAGCGGCAACACCCGCCTCACGCGAACCGATCAACACGGCGGCGGCACCATCCACGATACCGGATGAATTACCGGCATGATGCACATGATTAAGAGCTTCAACATCGGGGTGGGCCTGCAATGCGACGGCACCGAAGCCGCCCTGCTCCGCCATTTGCGCGAATGAGGGTTTGAGCGCTCCGAGTGTCTGGGTGGTTGTATCCGGCCGTCGATGTTCATCATGATCCAGAATGATCAGACCATTGATGTCTCGCACCGGAACGACCGATTGTTTGAACCGGCCCTCACGCCAAGCGGCGTCAGCGCGCTTTTGGCTTTCAACCGCATAGGCGTCAACATCTTGCCGTGAGAATCCATATTTTGTGGCGATGAGATCGGCGGAGATGCCTTGGGGCATAAAAAAAGCCGGAATTGCGATGGTGGGATCAGCCGCCCACGCCCCGCCCGACGCGCCGATTCCGACACGGCTCATCGATTCAATACCGCCGGCCAAGGCCAGATTTTGCTGTCCAGCCATGATCTGGCTTGCGGCGAAATTGATGGCATCAAGACCGGACGCACAAAAGCGGTTGATCTGCATACCCGGCACGGTGATGCCGTAACCTGCAACGAGCGCGGCGGCACGCGCGATATTGCCGCCGGCTTCACCAACCGGATCAACGCAGCCCAGCACGACATCGTCGACCAGTTTTGGATCAAGAGCCTGCCGCGTGCGGATTTCACGCAAGGGATGAGCGGCCAGCGCCAGCGCCGTTACCTCATGCAACGCCCCGTCCGGTTTGCCGCGTCCGCGTGGGGTCCGCACATGATCATAGATAAACGCGTCGGCCATCGGCTCTTCTTTCCCGGGCCTCATTAAACAAAACGCCCTATCGCGCCGCCCGCAGCGGCACGATAGGGCGTCATAACGACAGGATCAACTTAAGCAGTTAGGAGGCGCGTTGCATCGCCTTCAACTGGCTTATGGCCTTCTCGGTTTCAAGCTTTTGCTCTTCGAGCTGCGCAAGCTGACGCGTGATTTGAGCCTTGGACAATTTCAAGGCTTTCGATTTACTGCCCGAATCCGTGCCCATCAGCGCGAGGATTTCCGTGAGGGTGAACCCTAGCCGTGTCGCTTTGATGATTTCTTGAACACGGGCCCGCGCCGCTTCGTTGTAAAGCCGCGTCAGACCGGAGCGCTTTGGCTTAATCAGGCCACGGTCCTCATAGAACCGCAACGTGCGAAGTGTCACGTCAAACTCACGCGACAAGTCACCGATCGAATAGATATGCCCATCATCGCGAGCGGACGCCTTACCTTTTTTGGCCGCCATTGCTTTGACCGGTGCGCTACGCTTTGTTTTCACTGCTGTTTTCGACACAACCCAACTCCAAAGAACACAACTCATACTAGAATTAACGAATTGATGATCGTGAAAGTTGCTTTATTCGAGCGTTACGTCAACTAAAAATTTACATTACGTTAACTTGGCCTTTGGTTCAGTTCTGCTGAATTCAATGGAACAATGGGCATGATTTCGATGCCGTCTAGATTACGAAATGTAAGGTCCAAGGCCTGATATGCCAATATTTGATGGGCAATTCCGATATTGTTAACGCGATTTTAACCTAAAATTTTCAGTATTTGTCCGGGCAAATTGCAACCTGAGATATACTTTATTTCACATGGTGCCCGGATGTGATGTTTGTCAAAGAGCGCTGTGCCATGGATGATCCGGACCTGCCCTTGCCGCCTTCCGGTTATACACTGGATCTGCCTGAATCGATTGATTTTGAAGCCATTCTTCAAGAACAAGTTAGCCTTCAAAATCAAGAACATGACACCTATTCGGAGACGACCGAACAGGCGCTCGCACGTCTGCGCAATCGGATTGCTGAACTGCATCGACGGACGAATAATGACCGCACGCTTGCGCGCCTCGGACTTGCAATTTTGACGCTCGAATCCTGTGTGGCCAAGCTCGAGATTAAAGAGCAACGGGTGATCGATTCACCCAGCATTCTTGCGATAGTCGAACAGGTTGAACGCAGTTGTCAGACCATTGAAGAGCGACTCAATAAAACGCAAAGCGAGCGCAGCGTTGAACCTGCGCAGATTGCATATTTGATCAGCGAAATACGCATGATCGCGGAGCAAAACACGGCAATGAAGGAGGTAATTGACCGACTGCTGACCGAATGGATACCGCGTTTTGATGCAGACCGGACGGAGACACGCAGCAATACGGAAAAGCTGGCGACGCTTCTCTCCGCCTTGCGCGATGCCCAAATCGGGGAGGGACGCCGTATTTTTGCGTCTCTGGGTGCCATGCACGCCACTCTCGAACGGCTTGTCGAACGCTTATCCCGCGTAGAACATGGACTGGCCGAAGCGCGCAGCATCGAGACCAGTGTGGCGATTGCGGATTGGCCCGACGCTGTTCGGGCGACTTCGCGGCACGCCTTGACCGATCTTGACGAACCACGGCGATCAATCGACCCGCGCGCCGCGCTGGCTGCTGCACGCGCTGCTGCAGCCCGGGCTCTTGCGGCTCACGAGGCCGCCCGCTCAGCCTGACCAACATGCCGAACTCCACTGGCCGCTTGCGACGCAGCCGGCTTATCTGGCATCGATGGCATCGTGTCCGTGTAGGAGCTGCTTGTGTCCATCGACTTTGTTCATTTTTCGCCATTTTCGGCTATTTTTGGCGGTGCTTTGATCGGTTTGGCGGCTGCCCTGTTTATACTAGCGCATGGGCGCATTATGGGGGTCAGTGGAATTTTGGGCGGGCTTGTTCGACCGCTGAAGGGCGATTGGGGTTGGCGTACCCGTTTTCTGGCCGGATTAATCGCCGCGCCGCTCTTGGCACGCTTGGCGGGATTCATGCCCGAAGCGCGCATTGACTCCTCCCTGATCGTATTAGTCATCGCTGGCCTACTGGTCGGCTTTGGCACCAGTCTGGGCAGCGGTTGCACCAGCGGCCATGGTGTGTGCGGAATCGCACGCCTCTCCCCACGCTCAATCACAGCCACGCTGATCTTTATGGCCTTTGGTATCGCTACCGTATGGGCCATGCGGGTTATCGGATGGGGGCCATGACCATGCGGCGGATCAGCGAATTTCTAATCGGCCTCGTATTCGGCGTGGGCTTGCTGCTCAGCGGCATGACCGACCCCGGCAAGGTTATCGGCTTCCTCGATATTGGCGGTCTATGGGATCCGTCACTCGCTTTTGTGATGGGTGGCGCTGTTGTGATCTCCTTCTTTGCATTCCGGATCGCCCGCGGATGGCCCGCGAGCCTGTATGGTCGCGTGATCATGCTAACCGATGGAAAAGCCATAGATCTGCGCCTCGTATTGGGCAGCGCACTATTTGGCATCGGTTGGGGACTCTCCGGCTTTTGCCCGGGCCCGGCGCTGGTTTCCCTCGGAGCCGGAGAATGGAAAGCATTTGTCTTTGTTGCTGCGATGGGCATCGGTATGGCGCTTGAGGCCTATCTCGAACGACGGAGCCAAACCTAATTCATGTTTGATGTCATTCTGCCGATTGCCGGTGTTTGGGTTAATATCGGCATTATCGCCTTAGTGGGTCTGTTGATCGGTTTTGTGTCGGGCTTGTTTGGCGTCGGTGGCGGTTTTCTCATGACGCCGATCTTGATTTTTCTGGGCGTGCCGCCTTCGATTGCCGTTGCGACCGGCTCGGCACAATTGGTGGCTTCGGCGAGTTTTGGAACCGCTATTGCCTATCGCAAAGGACTGATTGATCGCACGCTATCGATCTATCTTTTGATCGGTGCCATGATCGGTACCGGATTAGGAATTTCAATTTTCAATCTCTTGAATAAAATGGGGCGGTTGGATCACTTCGTTGCAGTCGCCTATGTTGTGTTATTGGGTCTTGTTGGCGGTTTCATGTTGAAAGAGAGCCTTGGTGCCGTAAATGCAACGAGCACAACGGATGATGATCGCCCAACCGAAAATGCAATACAGCGATGGTTATCGCGTCAAGGTTTTCAAAAAGAATTTCCAAAATTTGGAATCACACTCAGCCTACCCCCGCTGCTCATTATCTCGATCACCATCGGTCTGATTGGAACAGTTTTAGGTGTTGGCGGTGGATTTATGTTTGTGCCCGCGCTGATCTATCTCTTTCGGCTACCCACACGCGCGGCAGTCGCCGCATCACAAGTACAAATTCTCGTAACCATGATTGTGGCGACGGTGCTGCACGCGGTTTACAATCATGCCATTGATGTGGTGCTCGCATTACCACTTATTCTTGGAGGGGTGTTTGGCGCCCATCTTGGAGCATTGTTGGGCCGTATTGTCGGCGGCGCACGGTTCCGGCTTGCGCTCGCCCTTCTCATTCTCGGTGTCGCACTGCGGTTTCTTTATGCATTGGCCCGGACTCTGTTTGAACCCTCCTCAAGCGAACCGGCAACACCCATTCCGCTCTCGGCGCTTCCATCATGGGAAGGCTGGGTTGCGCTCGTCGCGCAAAACAACTCTCTATTTTACGGGCTGGCGACGATGATTATTGCTATTCTCGCCGGCTTTGGGGCAAGCATTCTACTCCATCGCGATTAAGAGGGTCATAAAATTACGATGACAACGGATGATCACAAACCAATTCCGACCCAAACAATTCCGATCATGGCCTTGGTGCTCGGTGCCGGTGGAATAATCCCTTTTCTGACCCTGGCATTTGCGCTTGTCGTTGCTCCCGATGTGTTTGGTTTGGGGGAACGCGCGTTGCATATGATGCTCGTGACCTATGGCGCCCTCATTGCGTCCTTTCTCGGCGGCGTGCGCTGGGGCAATGTTTTGAATGAAAGCCGACAGCAATCAAAAGAAATGATCATTGCGGTTGTGCCTTCACTCGTGGCATGGGCAGCGCTCGCAACACCGCGCCCTTTCGATTTGGCTTTATTGATCGGATTATTTCTGGCGCAAGCCGTCTCCGACATTGGCCTTGTCACTTTAGGTCATGCGCCACACTGGTATGGGCGCTTGCGCATTGCGCTTTCCATTGGCGTCATCGCTAGCCTGATCATCGCCCTGTTTGCAGCGGCCTAATTGGACGTTAATCGGCGATTATACGATCGCGACCTACGCGATAGACGCGGTCCGAACCAAGTGCGTAGATTGTTGCGTCGGACGGATTGATAAAAGGTGCGAAGGCCGGATCAAGAATGTTCAGGCCTCCGGTATAGGCGCCGAAGGCGGGTAAAATACAGCGTTGATGATTGGCAATAAAACACCGCCGCCGTAACGCCCGCCCCTGCGTTTTCACACGAACAACCGGATGAAAATGACCAGAAATTTCTGGTGCCAATCCCGTGCTTGATGGTTCATGTCGAAAATCTATGCCCGTAAACGTAACATCATTTGCGACCTCGAAAGCCGAACCAGTGGGCAAGTGAGAATCGTGATTACCAGAAATGAAAATCCAATTGCGATCAGATTGTAAACTTTGAAGCCGGGACACATCGTCGATTGTCATCCGTGCAAGCGCTTGTGGTTCATGCCATGTATCGCCTAAGGATATAACCCGTTCTGGATTAAGGCGTTTGATAACTTTTTCGAGACGCGTGATGGTTTCAATCGTGTCATAAGGCGGCAATAATCCCCGACCGCGCCGCGCCAAACTTGAGCCTTTCTCAAAATGAAGATCGGCCACAATCAAAAGCGATAAAGAGGGCGCGAAAAGGACACCCGAGACATCGGGAATAAAATCAACACCTCCAAGCCGAATGAGCGGCGCATGATCATTGTTTTCCGTCATGCTTGTAGGGCTTCAGCCATGAGGCTCTGTTCGGCATCCGCGAGAATGGCATCGGCCGCTTCCCCATATACGGCCTCACGCCCCATCTCGAGGAGGATGGCGACGGAAAGAGGCGACAACCGTTCAAGATGTCGAAAGCTGACATGGCCCTTGATGCGCTTCAACAGATCACCAAGCCGCTTGAGGTCCAGAAGTTCTCGTGCTGCATCGGCACGCGCCGCTTTAAGCAAAATATGATCGGGTTGATGGCGGCGTAGAACATCATAAATTAGATCGGTTGATACGGTGACTTGTTTGCCTGTCTTCTCTTTACCGGGAAAACGCTTCTCAACCAGTCCGGATATAATTGCGCAATGACGGAAAGCGCGGCGCATGATCGAACTTTCATCAAGCCATTCTTCTAGATCATCCCCCAACATATCCTCCGATAACAAGTTGGAGAGGAAAGCGGAATTGTCTGCAATCGCTTGTCCGATATCATCCATCGCCCAAATGGACAGCGCGTAATCATTACATACAAAGCCGAGAGGCTTTAATCCCGCACGTTCAAGACGCCGCGTGAGGAGAACGCCCAGAGTTTGGTGCGCAAGCCGGCCCTCAAACGGATAAAGGACGAGGTGATGGCGATCATTATTTGGAAAAGATTCAATTAGAAGCTCATCTTGTTTAGGAACGATCGAACGATCCTTCTGCCACTGCAACCATTCAGCGACCTCATGCGGTAATGTCTTCCATTGCAACGGTGTTGCCATGATTGACCGCACTCGTTCTGCCAGAAAGGTGGAAAGCGGAAAGCGACCTCCCGCATAGACCGGTATTTTAGGATCTTTAACACGCGATGCGCGCGATACGAGCACGTCGTTCAAGGCCATGCCTTCAAAGCGAAGAATTTCACCGGCGAAAATAAAGGTATCACCGCGAACAAGGCCCTCGGCAAAATAATCTTCCACCTCGCCCAGAATACGCCCACCGCGTTGGAGCATACCGGCTTTTGTCGGCTTACCGAGCCGCACTTTGAGCATTGTCGATTCAATAATGGTACCAATATTCATTCGATAGTGTTGGGCAGCGCGCGCATGCGCAATACGCCAAACACCATGATCATCTGCCCGAATTTTTGCGAAATGCTCATAGGCGCGCAGCGCATAGCCGCCGGTTGCAGCAAAATCAAGAACGGCGTCGAAATCGTCGCGGGTCAAAGTGTGATAGGGCGCTGCAGAAATGATTTCTTGATAGAGCTCGTCGGGCAAAAATCCATCAGCACAGGCCATGCCAAGAACATGTTGTGCAAGAACATCAAGCGAACCGACCCGCGCATCGGGCGTGTCTTGTGCGGCGGCTTCCACAGCGCCAAGTGCTGCCTGACATTCCAAGGCTTCAAACCGATTAGCCGGAACAAGAAGGGCTTCGGACGGATCATCAAGCCGATGATTGGACCGTCCGATGCGTTGCATCAACCGGCTTGCACCTTTTGGTGCGCCCACATTGATGACGAGATCGACATCGCCCCAATCAATTCCAAGATCAAGGGTTGCCGTGCAAACAATGGCACGGAGTTTTCCCTCCGCCATGGCATTTTCAACGCGACGGCGTTGGGCAACATCAAGCGAACCGTGATGCAGCGCCATCGGCAACGCATCATCGTTTCGTTTCCATAACTCCTGAAAGACGAACTCGGCCTGCATGCGTGTGTTGACAAAAACAAGCGACATCCGATGTGCGGTGATCGCCGCATAAATCTCACGCATGGATGACAGCGCGGTATGGCCGGCAAGCGGGAGTTTTTGTGCACTTTTCAAAATTTGAATATGGGCTTTGGCGCCGCTCTGAACGGTAACGAGTTCGGCCATCGAAGCGATGTTGTTTTGTGGCACAAGATAGCGGCGTAAATCGTCTGGCTTGCGGACGGTTGCTGATAGACCGACGGCAGTAAGCTCGGGCGAAAGTTTATAGAGCCGGGCAAGATCAAGCGCCAAGAGATCACCGCGCTTTGATGTAACGAGCGCGTGCAACTCATCAAGTACGACCGTTTTCAAATTTTCAAAAAGATCATTTGCGTGGCGATTAGCCAAAAGAAGGGCCAATTGTTCCGGTGTTGTGAGAAGAATATGCGGGGGCTTTTCGGTCTGTCTTGCGCGTTTGCTTTGCGGCGTATCGCCTGTGCGGGTTTCGATTGTGAACGGCAAGCCCATTTCGTTCACAGGCGTTGAGAGATTACGTGCGATATCGACAGCTAAGGCTTTGAGGGGCGAGATATAGAGCGTGTGCAGACCTCGCTTTTTCAAATCCTGTACATCAAGGGAAGCAAGATCGATAAGGCTTGGCAGAAATCCAGCGAGCGTTTTACCGGCCCCCGTTGGCGCAACAAGCAGAGTTGATTTACCCTTCTTGATATTCTCGATCAGTGCGAGCTGATGCGGACGCGGTTCCCAGCCCCGTTTTTGGAACCAGGTTTGAAATTGGTCCGGCAATAGCGATGTCATATCATCATCAGCCATATCACTAGCAACACCGGGGAAAGTGGGGCGGTCAAGTTGTGAAGAGGTGTTAAGAAAAAGGGCGCTGTGAACAGCGCCCTTTTTTACATGATAGGGAACAAAGTAGCGCCAAATCGACTTTACCGCATCGTCGGAATAACGAATTCTGCACCATCCTTGATGCCTGACGGCCAACGCGAGGTAACGGTTTTCGTCTTGGTGTAGAAGCGGAAGGCATCCGGACCATGCTGATTGAGATCGCCGAAGCCCGAGCGCTTCCAACCGCCGAATGTGTAGTAAGCAAGCGGAACCGGGATCGGAACATTGATGCCGACCATGCCGACCTGCACTTTGGAGGCGAAATCACGCGCGGCATCGCCGTCGCGTGTGTAGATCGCAACGCCATTGCCATATTCATGATCATTGCAGAGCGCGAGACCTTCCGAATAGTCTTTAGCGCGCACAACGGAGAGAACGGGGCCGAAGATCTCTTCCTTATAGATGCGCATATCCTTCGTAACATTATCGAAGAGGCAGCCACCCATATAATAGCCGTCCTCATAGCCTTGCAGTTTGAAGTTGCGGCCATCGACTTTCAACGCCGCGCCTTCTTTCACGCCGAGATCGACGTAAGACTTTACCTTATCAAGATGGGCTTGCGTGACGAGCGGACCGAAATCGGCACTCGGATCTAGCGACGTGCCAACCTTCAAACTTTCTACGCGCGGGATGAGCGCCTCAACCAACCGGTCTGCGGTTGCTTTGCCAACGGGTACGGCAACCGAAATCGCCATGCAGCGCTCACCAGCCGAACCATAACCTGCGCCCATCAACGCGTCCACGACCTGATCCATATCGGCATCCGGCATGATGACCATGTGGTTCTTTGCACCACCGAAGCATTGCACGCGCTTACCGGCAGCTGTGCCGCGCGTGTAAACATATTCTGCAATTGGTGTTGATCCGACGAAGCCAATCGCTTTCACATCCGGATCATCGAGCAAAGCGTCAACGGCTTCTTTGTCACCTTGCACAACGTTCAGAATGCCTGCGGGCAGACCGGCAGCAAGGAAGAGTTCCGCAATGCGTAACGGCACACCGACATCGCGCTCTGATGGTTTCAAGATGAATGCGTTACCGCAGGCAATCGCGGGCGCGCATTTCCAAAGCGGGATCATGGCCGGGAAGTTGAATGGCGTAATGCCCGCGACAACGCCGAGCGGTTGACGCAGCGAATACATGTCGATGCCCGGGCCTGCACCATCGGTGAATTCACCCTTGAGCATTTGTGGCGCGCCAATGCAGAATTCGACCACTTCTAATCCGCGCTGAATATCACCCTTGGCATCAGCAACTGTCTTGCCATGTTCTTTGGCGAGGAGTTCAGCGAGCGAGTCATATTCGGCATGAACGAGTTCGAGGAATTTCATCATCACGCGCGCACGGCGCTGCGGATTGGTTGCAGCCCAAGCGGGTTGTGCAGCCTTAGCGTTTTCAACAGCGGCGCGGACTTCAGCCTTTGACGCCAATGGCACTTTCGAGGCCACTTCGCCGGTCATCGGCCAAAACGCGTCAGCAAAGCGACCCGATGTGCCTTTTACATGCTTGCCGCCAATGAAATGCGTGAGTTCTTGAACCATACGAAACATCCCCTAAACCAATATAAATGCGCCTGAACGTGGCATTCCATAAGCCGTAACGTGATCGTGAGGCAAGCCTCACCGTGCCGGTGTCGACGTCCACCCGATATGGGCATGGTCTTTCGACATCGTGAATTTCCAGGCTTTTTTCGGCCCGGCCATGACATTGAGATAATAGAGATCAAAACCATGCGGTGCGGCCACCGGATGGAAGCCTTTTGGTACAAGAACGACATCGCCATCCCGGATCGCCATGGATTCATCAAGCGAGCCGTCCTCCGTATAGACACGTTGGAAGCCAAAGCCCTGCGGCGGATTGAGGCGATGATAATAGGTTTCTTCGAGATAGGTCTCGTGGGGATAATTATCGGTATCGTGCTTGTGGGGTGGATAGGACGACCAATTGCCGCCCGGCGTTATAACTTCGACGACCAGCAAGGACTCTGCATGCGGCGAAGTATCGGGAAGGATATTGCGCACATAACGGGTATTGGTGCCGGTGCCGCGTGTTTCCTGCGTGATCTCGCTGGGCGGTATGATACGGGGTGGCAGATTTGCTTTGGCAGGCGACGAGCACACCGCGATCGCGCAGGCGCCATCGGCTCTCACTGTATAATCGGAATGCGCCGGCACATAAACGGACCAAGGCAACCCATCAAATACACTTGTACGTTCACCCAGAACACCGCATTCCAGCGCACCGGCGCGGATGGCAGCACGACCGTTGAGAATCACTAGACAGACTTCCTTTTCGCCCGTTTCATGGGACAGACGCTGTCCGTCGTTCAAATGATAGACTTCAAATCCGACATAAGACCATCCCGCCGATTGCGGTGTGATTGCCAAGACCTGACCCTCCGCATTGGGATGTGAGGGATGAACGAGAAGATGTGACATGGTCTATTTCCTCACCGGAATTGATCGCTGTTTATCGGCGCTTTTCTCAGGCTTTTTCCCACGCCGCAACCAAACGTGCAAATGAGTCTGCCATCCGCGTAATTGCCGTCGCATCGTCGATTGACCCTTTGAGCCATTCCCGTGCGGGTTCGGCGAAGATGGTACGGCCAACCGCAAAACCCTTTACGCGATGATGCGCTTTGGCGCGCGAAAAGGCTTTCGCCAGTTCAGCTTCAGGAGCTTCAAGGCCGAGAAGAACAATGCCGCGACACGAAGGATCATTCGACTCAATCACATGATCAATGTTTTTCCATGCTTCTGCCGTTTTTTGTGCTTCGAGTTTCCACCAATCCGGTTTGATTCCCAAATCATAAAGGCGGCGCATCACTTGGGCTGATGTGTCATCCTCGAGCGCGCCGTGTTTGCCGCTAATAATCTCAACCAATAACTCACGTCCCAATGTGCGTGCGGCATCATAAAGACGCATGAGTTCGCGTTCTTGCTTCGCTTTTAAGTCATCGGGATCATCAGGATGATAAAAGCACAAACATTTAATGGTGTGATTGACGGGCCATTCAATGAGTTTGGCAGCGAGCGAACCACCGCCTTCAAAATCAAGCGGACGCGAACCTGGGTCTTCTACCGGACGACCAATCCAAAAATCATGATCGGCCGCACGAAACAAGGCTTCACGACCATAGGTACCATCAAGCAGCATCCCAAAACCGGTACGGCCTTTTGCAACATGTGCGGCGGCATCGACGGCAAGGCGTTTGAAAGATTTGATGCGATCGCGCGAGGCGCCAACATCATCGGCAATTTTTTCGAGTTGCGCGCGATGATCAATCGCCAGAGCAAAAAGATGGTCGGCTTTTGTGTAGGACGTCATTGCATCGCGCGTGGTCGACCAATGCAGATGTTTAAGTGTTGTATCAAGACGAACGGCTTTTGACGATGCGCCTTTGGTTATGAAATGTGTCATCTCCTTAAACGTCGGATATTCGACAGAGCACAGGAGACGGGAGACAGCGAATGCTCCGCCGGCATTGGCATATGCACAGCAGGTTTCAATCGGTTCGTCACGTAGCCAACCCCGAAGAAAGCCTGACATAAAGGCATCGCCTGCGCCAAGTACATTATACACTTCAACGGGAAAGCCCGGACCTTTTATGCCCTTCTCGATATCGTCGGGAATGACATCCGGAAATACAACGCATCCCATCGGACCGCGCTTCATGACGATCAGGGCTTTTGAATGTTGACGCACGGCTTTGAGCGCGGCGAGTGGTGTGTCTTCACCGCCGGCAATCATCAATTCTTCTTCGGTACCGACAATCAAATCGCATTGCGACAAGATCGGTTGCAAATGCGCAGTGACATCACCCGACTTGATGTAACGCTCTTCGCCTGCACCATGACCGGCAAGGCCCCAAAGATTGGGACGATAATCGATATCAAACACGATTTTACCGCCGTGCTTTTTTGCAAAAGCCATTGCCTTTTTCTGCGCCGCGGCTGTGTTTGATTTTGCGAAATGCGTGCCCGTTACAACGACCGCTCGCGAAGAGGCTATATAAGCCTCGTCAATATCACTTTCATCGAGTGCGCCATCCGCACAATCGGAGCGATAGAAAATCAGCGGGAAAGATTTATCGTCGCGAATGCCCAATATCACGAGTGCCGTGAGACGCTCTTTGTCCGTATGCACACCCCCGACATCGACGCCCTCGCGTTCGAGTTGTTCACGGATGAAGCGCCCCATATGTTCGTCACCGACGCGGGTGATCAGGCCGCTTTTGAGCCCCAGCCGTGCAGTGCCGATAGCGATATTGGTGGGGCAGCCGCCCACCGCTTTCGAAAAGCTCGCCATATCCTCAAGGCGACCGCCGACCTGCGCGCCATAAAGATCGACCGACGAGCGGCCGATGGCGATGAGATCCAAAGTCTTTTCAACCGACATGCCTGCTGCGGATCCGCATCCGCCCTCCCCGTCATTTACGCGCGGCTTTATAATATAAATTCCAAAATTAAGTCAATTTGGAATAATTATTCTTTTTATCCGCTGTTGCGAAGTCCAGCCGAAATCCCGTTGATGGTCAATTGGATGCCCTGCAGAACGAGATCATTGCCCGGCTTGGCGCGATGGGCCTTTAGAAACTCGACCTGCACATGGTTGAGCGGATCGAGATAGGGAAAGCGGTTGCGAATGGAGCGATCAAGCAAAGGGTTGCCTGCCAAAAGTGCTTTCTGTCCGGTGATTTTGAGGAGCATAGCGATGGATTCTGACCATTCCTCGTGAATTCGCCCGAAAATCTTGGTCCGCAAGGCCTCATCCGGAACCAGCTCGGCATAGCGGGAGGCGATGGCGATGGAGCTTTTCGCCAGCACCATGTCCATGTTTGAGAGCAATGTGCGGAAGAACGGCCACTCGCGGGCCATTTCCTGAAGCAAAGTAAGGCCAGCCTCGCCGTACCGATCACAATAGGCCGTAGCCGCACTGCCAAAGCCATACCAGCCCGGCAACATGACCCGCGACTGCGCCCAGGAGAACACCCATGGGATCGCACGTAAATCTTCAATCTTACGGGTCTTGGTGCGCGAGGCAGGACGCGACCCGATATTCAGTGTGGCGATTTCCGTGATGACGGTGGACGACCAGAAATAATCGACAAAGCCCGGCGTTTCATAAACGAGCCCGCGATAGGCCTTAAAGGCGTCAGCGGAAATCTCATCCATCGCGGCAAGATAGGTCTCGCGCGGTGCCGGACGATCAGGGTGAAGAAGCGTCGCCTCCAAAGTGGCGGCGGCAAGAATTTCAAGATTGCGGCGACCCACTTCGGGGTTCGAATATTTCGATGCGATGATTTCCCCTTGCTCGGTGATACGAATTGACCCATTCACCGCGCCGCCCGGCTGCGCCAGAATGGCGTCATAGCTTGGCCCGCCACCACGACCGACCGAACCGCCGCGACCATGAAACAGGCGCATCATGACATTATGGCGTCGAAACACTTCGATCAGTTGAATCTCGGCTTTGTAGAGTTCCCAACCCGATGTGACAAAACCACCATCTTTGTTTGAATCGGAATAGCCCAACATAACTTCTTGAAGATCATTGCGGCTTGCGACCAAGCGTCGATATTCAGGGATGGAAAAAGCCTTTTCCATGATCTCTGCGCAGGCTTGTAAATCGCCAATCGTTTCAAAAAGCGGAACGATATTGACGTGAGCCGTTCCATCAGCGGCAATGAGTCCGACTTCCTTGAGCAAAACGGCAAGCTCGAGCATGTCCGACACGCCCTCGGCTTTCGAGATGATGCAATTCTCAATGGCCGCACGACCATAGCGCGCATGAACCGCCGCGGCCGTCTTAAAGAGTGCTAGCTCATTTTGTGTTTCTTCCGAATAGACAAGATGAGGCGACATCAAAGGCCGTGGTGTACGTAACTCTATGATGAGACGCTCGATGCGCTGGTCTTCCGAAAGATTCGCATAATTGAGACCGGGCTCAACGGTTTCTAACAGTTTGGCAATTGTGCGCTCATGCACGGCAGAGTTTTGGCGCAGATCAACCACAGCAAGATGAAAGCCAAAACACTCGATTGCACGCCGCAGCAAGCGAAGCCGACCGCGTGTCAAAATATCTGATCCATGCGAGCGAAGCGATTGATCAATCAAATCCAGATCGGTGCGGAAAGCTACGGCCGATGTATAGGGCTTATGAGTTGTTGTTGTTTTGCCCTGATTTACAACGTCTGCCGCTGTGGCAGCTAGCCGTTCTGCAATGTGAGTCAACGCCAAACGATAAGGCTCGCGCTGACGATGCGGCGAGTCTTCCGCCGCGTTGCGCGCAAGATCGCGCACCGCATCCGAAACATCGATAATTCCATCGTGAAGCGGCAATTCCAACGAAAGAGACTCAAGTTCTGATCGATAAAAATCAAAAATGCGAGCCGCTTGTAGTTCAAATGTGTTTTTCAAAACATCGGCGGTGACAAAAGGATTGCCGTCACGATCACCGCCGAT